>DAOVKB010000067.1:0-6702 GCA_030631995.1 archaeon
AATTGTTAATTTCTTCAAGAGAGAGAGTATATAGATTATCTCTGTTAACTTCCTTTATTCCAATACTATTTAATTTCTCTTTCAATTGCTGTATTTCTAGAAGAGTATTCATGGAAGCATAGATTTTACCTATCCAGAGATCAACTTTGCTATCTGGTTCGATTCTCTTTTCTTTAAGAAGATAATAACCAATAACCATTGGAGCAATTTGTCTGCCCAAATCATTAACATAATATCGGAAGTTAACTGCTGCTCCTAAGAATCTAAATAACCTACCAATAACATCTCCTAATATTGAATTTCGGAAATGTCCTATATGTAGTGGACCTGTTGGATTGCTTGAAGTATGTTCAACTATTATTCTCTCTGAAGATTTAATTGTATTTTGTCCATACTTTGCAACTTTTAGAATCTTGAGAAGAATATCATGAGAGAAGTTTTGCTTATTCAGATAAAGGTTAAGGAATCCTCCCTGCGGTTCAGTTTTATGAACATATTTTGGTGCAGAAAGAGATTCTTGGAGAGTATCTGCAAGTTCTGAAGGAGAAATCGACAATTGTTTTGCAGCATTAAATAACGGAAAACTGATATCTCCTAAATCTGAAGATGGAGGTTTTGACCAGACTAAGGAAATCTTCATTTTATATTTATCTTCCAATATTTTCTCAAGACTGTTCCTTAGATGCTCGTAGATTCTCTTTGTCATAAAATATTTTTCTCCTATTAAAGTGCTGAAGTCCTAAATTCTTGTTTTTTGAAGTTTATTCTTTCTTCTTCAAAGCTCGACTAAAAATACTTAAACTTTCCTTCTATTAATTTGTTTTACAAAAGTTTATATTTTTTATAATTTGGGATGGGATAAAGAGAACAGATATATACATGTTTTCTGAGTTCGGATAAATTGATTCAAATATAGAATGGGGATTCAAATGGCAAAAGTACCGAATGTTACAAAAGATGAATTTGAAAAAATACTTGATAATGAAACAAAACCAATAATTGTTGATACCTGGGCACCATGGTGCGGTCCTTGCAGGAGTATCGAACCTTACTTTGAACAGCTTTTCGATAAATATAAAGAGAAATTAAGATTTCTTAGAATGAACATGGATGAAGAACCAGTTTTTGCTCAAAAGTACATGATTGCTAGTCTTCCCACATTCATAGTTTTCAAGGAAGGAAAACCCTTTAATTCTCTGATTGGAGCTAATCGAGGAAAACTTTTGAAGCTGATAGAAGAATCAACAAAAGAAGATTGAAGCAGTTAAATTTTTAGGGAGAGGATTTCTTTATTTTATAGAAAAAGCTATTAGTGTGAGTAAATGTATCAAGAGAGAAAGAAGATAACTTTTCCTAATGGTCTGTATGAATACCTTGTGAGAATGGCGAATACAGCAGTAGGAGAGAATTTCATAGGAATTTCCTTTCCAATTCTTGAAATAAAATTCCTGAATCTTCGAAGAAAAGGCAGTCCAAAAACAGTTGGTTGGTTGTTTGAAGAATTGAGTAAAAGATTAGTGAACATCTCTAATAAATATGATCTAGAAATTGGTCAAAGCTCACATCGGAAAGATGTTATGATAAATTATAGAGTAGAAGATAATTATCGTCAAATTAACATAACAGGTTATCATCACATTCCTTTGAAGTCATTTGGGAATATTTTAGCTATTGCTCTTTGGAGTTACATTGTATTTATTTTAGCAAAGAAGCCTAGTGAAGACGAAGAAGCACGTAATCTCTATAAGAAATTTACAGATGATCTTGATGAATTTCGAGAACACTGGAATAGAAGCTCCAGAAAGAAAATAACTCTTGGGGAGAAAAGATCATGCTATATATGTGGCAAAAAAGCTTATTCCTACAATCAATGGTTTTACAAACAAAAGAGGGGTGTTGAAGAAGTACTTACACCTGTTTGTAAAACTCACAGTAACCTTCTTGTCTAAAGGAAAATTAGGAAAGTTTTTAATTTTTGAAAACAGTCTTACTTTAATGATTAGAGAATTAGAAGATGAGAAGAAAACTAAGTTATTGAAAATACTTAGGGATATTTCTCGAGAATGTAGTTTAGGAGCTATTGCTGTAGTTAGTTTTGAAGGTCAAGAATTAGCATTTTTTGCAGAAAAAGGAACTGATCAAGTTATCATGTCAGCATTAGCTTCAGCATTAAATGCAGCAGGACAAAAAACTGTTGCTCAGATTAAATGTGGAAATCTTGACCAAGTCATTATAAAAGGTTCAGAAGGATTTGTGATTCTTCAAAATTTAGATAATTTCATAGTATTAGCTGCCTCTAAGGACATTTATAGTTTAGCCCTAGCTATGAATGTTTTGGGTAAGTATGGGAAAAACGTTTACCAGATTCTTACTTCTTAATTGGTTTACGTCTAGTTACTATTAACAAGGCAATACATGCCACAACTGACACTTCAACAATTATTGGTCCCCATGAAACTATTGCTAAAATATGTATAGCCCAACTAACTTTACCAAAAGGAGATCTAACTGCTAAACTATATTTACCTGGGGGCACATTGAAATTTTCAGGTATAAAGGAAAAAGAGTATGAGCCATTTTGATAATCATCATAGGTTGTAAATCGAAAAATAGTATCACTCTCAGTTTGAATTGATAGGTAAAATGTCAAACCACTTAATGGTTTATAGAAATTATCCGCACGAATATCTACCGTTAATAGTTTGTTTGTTTTGATTTCCTTTGCATTCAGAACGTACTCTATCTCAATTTCATCTACTACTGCTGAAGATAGAATATTCTCTAGGAGTTCTTGATTGTTTCCAAAATAAAGTGATTGCATATTTTCTTCATAGTTTGTAGTAATATCTGAATAAAGGTAAGGAGAGCTGATGAACATATCAATTGTATTTGCAGCAATTATTAATGACCCATTACTACCTCTTTGATCTGAAATAGCGAAACGATATGCTATTAAATTTGCAAAATCATCATCTTTTGTTACATTTAGAGAGCTTGGTAAGTATACGCTGAGAACGTTATTTGGATTTTCTAGAAGTGTATGAGATAATAAAGAAACATCAAGAATTTCATTAGTTAAACCAGTTAGAGAATAAGAAATATTGAAAGGATTCAATAGAGAATTAATTAGATTCAAATCAGAATTAATCGTAGGGAACAAAATAACTGCACCCCCATTGTATTTTCCATCTTGAGAAGCATAATCGGATAGAAGGTTAAGATCTTCTTCTGAATACGAACGATATTCTGAACTATTAGGATTAATTAGAGCAATAGCTTCAAAGTCATTAAGATTTAGAGAACTTATCTTTGTCAATGAGTCTCTTGCCAAGATAGAAGGAAGTAAGTCCACGTTTTTTGCAATTGTCATGAGTTTCCACAAGGAGCCATAGAGAGAATATTTGCTGGTATCACCTAATTCATCGCAGATAAACAAAATCCTTCCTTTTGCCTTAACAACTTCATAAGATAGTCGAATAGATATCGTTTGATTATTTACTTCGAAGTTAATTTGATGACTATGTGAGCCTGTATAGGAATCTTCATGTGAGACTATAACTTGAAGATCATATTGACCAATTTCTGGAACTTCTGGTATTTCGTTTATAGTTACAAATTCTGAAACACTTGATTGCATTGAAACTTTCAGATTATCAGTTTCTTCATTAATGAATAGATTGATTTGAAAAGAACTTTCAGAGTTCTTGAAAACAGTATTCAAATCAAAAGGAACTATTGAGGGCCAGATGAAAAATGGTGGTGGATCATCAAGATATTTGCTTGCAGCTGAACAATCCACCAATCCTGATCCTTGATAGAGTTTTGGAATCGCTCTTTTGATGATACTTCCAAATGGGGTAATCATCTCAATGTTTTGTTTATCTGCTGTTTCCAACAATGAGGATTTAATTAAGGAGGGAGAAGTATTTTCATGTTTCTGAAGCAATAAAGAACATATTCCAGAAACTACAGCGGTTGAATAGCTTGTACCTGAAACTCGTATAGTTGTGAGACCTTCTTTTGAAGTAGTGTTTAACATGACACCAGGAGCCAAAAGATCGGGTTTCAGTAACGTATTTGTAAGTTTAACTGAATCAAAAAGAAATTGGCTATTAGTTTCATCGTAATTCTCTACAACCGATCCAGCACTACTCAATTCATATATAATATTATTATTGTCTAAAGCACCAACAGTTATTGCTTGACTAGCAATTCCTGGACTTAAAACTGTGAATAAATCATTATAACCAAATTCATTCACATTTCTCGCATTTCCAACTGCTACGCAAACAATTACTCCTTGCTGAACTGCAGAATTTACTGCAATAACTTCAGGAGAAGTTACATTAGAAACAGCTTTTCCAAGTGAAAGATTAATTATATCAGCTTCATTCTCTAATGCCCAATCAATTCCTTTTATCAAAGTTTCTACAGACCCTTGAGCTGCATGAGAAAGAACTTTTCCTATCAGAAAATCACAATTTGGAGCAACTCCTTTATCAAAACCAAGAAGTCCATTGCTTCCTATGATGCCAGCTACCTCAGTACCATGACCATTATCATCCTCAACATTTGTTGAATCGTCGAAGAAATTCTTAGCTTGAAGAATTCTGTTTTCTCCCTCCATAGTCTGATTTAAAGCAGGATGACTTTGCTTAATTCCAGTATCTAGAATAGCAATCTTTGTTGAATTCCCATAATTTCCTTCCACCCATAATGATTGAGCTCCTATACTTGTTGTGTAATCATAAACATCTCTTGTCAGATTCAAGGATTGAAACTGTGAAGAATCAGAGGAAGCAAAAATGAGGGAGTTAAACCAAAGATTCTGAATGATGTTTCTTTCGATCAATCTCAATATATTGGTTTTAGTTAGTGTTAATGCAACACCTGAATAAGAATCAAAAATCCAGAGTTTTTTCCCTAAATGGCTTAAGTACGATATATATTTAGAATCTGAAGGTTCAAATAAAACTCTAAATTCATCTTCAGATTCTGCATTCCTTAATTTTTTAAGAAAGTCTTTATCCTCAATTGCTTCATCCAAAGACATTGAAGGGTTTTGGATATTAGATGCCGGAAGATTTCCCTGTGAGAAAATAGTATATGAAAATAAACAGAATACAATTAAGAAGGATGTCCAAATTGTTGATTTTATCCTATGTCTACTTCTCACATAAGAAAGAAAGCAGTTAAAATATAAAAATATAAGGTGTGAAAATGGAAAAAAAGTGAATATTTTTCTCCATAAATTATAAGTTCTCGAACAGCTCAATAACATCTTGGAGATTATTTACAATAATATCAGGACTCGTTTCATCACTTAGATTCTCTAAATCATCCATTGAAGTTACCCCAGAAAGAACAAGGCACGACATTATTCCTACTTGATTCGCACCTATTATATCAGTTTCAATACGATCTCCAAAAAACACTGCTTCTTCTCTTGTTGATCCAGAAATTTCCAATGCAGATATATACATCTGAGGACTAGGTTTTCCGATAACCAGCTCTACTTTTCTTCCCGCTAATTCCTCAAGCATTGTTATCATTGCACCGCCACCTGGAATCAATCCTTGTTTAGTTGGAAAAGTCATATCGCCATTGGTCGCAATAAATTTCGTTTCTTTGTTTTTGTTCGTTAGAATATTGATTGCACGAGCAAGTTTAACATAAGTTAACTTCCTATCCATTCCAGTGACAACGCAGTCAACATTACTTAAATCGAAATCAAAAATTGCTTCGTCATTACTCTCCTCACCAGAGTTTATAACCTTCAAACCCAAATTGCGAAATTCTTCCTTTAATCCCTCTTCTCCAATTATGTAAACTTTCATATTTGGAGCTTGTTTTGAAAAATAATCAGCGGTTAAGTATGCAGAGGTTAATATGTTCTCTATTGGTATTTTAATCCCTAGGTTTTCTAATTTTGCTTGAAATTCTTTTCTTGTTTTTGTACTATTATTGGTTAAGATGAAGATTTTTCTCTCTTTCTTTTGCAATAATGTCAAAAATTCAATAGCACCTGGCAACGCTGAATCTTCCTTATAGAGAACCCCATCCCCATCAAACAGAAACGTATCTTTTCCTATGAAAGGATTATCACTCATAATTTATTACCCTATCCTATCAGTTATGTTGGTCTCATAAAGACAATGGATTTAATCTTTATTCATTTTACAAACTTTTTTATGTATCGGTTCAATAATTCAAACTATGTCATATGTGGAGAAGGCTTTTTACAAATACATCAAGAGCATTTTTACAACAGGTATCAAAGTCCTATTCAGTAAGAAATACATTTTCTACACAATAGCTTTTGTACTTATTTCTATTACTTCCACTGTTTTTTATCTAATTGAAAAGCAATTAGAAAATGTTTCCGGAGAGATATTAGGAAAAACTGGAGATGTTCTTATTGCAATAGAATTATCTGTTGCAGTCACTTATGTTTTCTTTGGGATTTGTTTTGCTAGATACCCTCTAAAATTCTGGGTAGGTCCAGCATTCTTAACATCAATAGGAGGAGCTGTACTCCTCTATTTCGTTGAAATAATCTCTCCATATATTGCTGCGATCGGTTATCTTTGCTGGATATTGGTTTCAGTCTTTATCACTTTTTCACTCTCAAGGAATTTCTGGGGGAGTAAAGTTCTAGGGAGCGTTATGTTTCTAGGAAAGCAGGATGGAGAGGGAACAATC
>DAOVKB010000105.1:0-3147 GCA_030631995.1 archaeon
TAACCCAATACCACTTGCTCCACCCGTAATTACAACTCTCTTCCCTTCAAGATCTTTATAGATACCCATTTTAATCACTACTTTCAACTATTAGACAATCCTATTTTATTTTTTCGCTGAAAATTATAACCTATTCATAGAGGGAGGAGAATCACTTATTTATTTTTGTAGAAGTTTTAAATGACAATGTAGAGAAAACCCTATTACAAAAATAATACGAATAAAATACTGCATTTTCCTTAAAACACGAAAGGTTTAATTAAAAGTCGTTTTAAAAAATTAATATTATGAAAAAGAAAAACATTGTTGTAATTTTATTATTTGTTTTAGGAGTTGCACTCATTGCTACTGCATTGGGAATTGTATATAGCTCACCTAGCAGAGATAATCCAATCGATAAAGTAATTTCAGATTTCTTCTATGTAGACGAAACTGATCAAGGAATTGGTCATACAATAATGGGAATAGTATCATACTTAGGAAAGCCAATTGTGTACATAGCTCTTCTTGTCATTCTTTACTATGTATGGGATAAAAGGAAAGCATACAGTACTATAGCAACGTTAGTATCTTCTATGACGATAAATGTTATATCAAAAGCTGCTTTTCGTTTTGATAGACCTGATGATAGTTTTGGTTATGCTGAAGTAGACGAAACATCTTATGGATTACCAAGTGGTCACGCACAACTGAGTACGACAACCTGGGGTGCTCTCGCAGCAATTATTGCTAAATGGGGTATGATAACTGTTGGAATAGCACTACCTCTACTTATTGGTTTTTCAAGAATTTATCTTGTAGTTCATTGGTTCACAGATGTACTAATGGGCTTTGGTATCGGTATGGTTATTGTTGGGACTTTCATGTTAATTGAAGAACCAGTTGGAAATTATTTAAGTAAACAATCAACACCATTGAAAATCCTGATTTCTCTGCTTGTATTTGCTATCTTCGCTATACCCATAATTTTCCTTCATGGGGGTCCATCTGTACCTAATGAATTTAAGCAAAAAATAAGTATGCTGAAAATCTTAGTGTTATTTACTACTGGTACAATTTCATATGCAATAGAAGGTAAAATCATTGATTTCAATAGTAAGTCTGATAAATGGTGGAAAGTAATTCTGAGAATTCTTATAATAGCAATTCCAATTGCCTTTGTATACATTTATGATGAGATAATAGCTGATGCTTGGGCTCTTGAAACTTTGAAGATATCATTGGATATGGTTGTATATGCCATAATGGGACCAATATTCTTCTTGCTCTTCCCATGGATAATAAAGAAACTGAAACTTTAATTGACTAGAAGATGGTAATAGTCTCCTCCTCTTTCTCTTTTTCTTCTTTTATTATGTCTCTCAACATTAAATTTTTAAACAATTATAGTTCTGCTAATTTAGTTAAAGAGGCTACTAAAATGAGCGAAGAAGTCAAGCTCTTTGGAAAATGGGATCTTTCCGAAGTATCAGTAAGTGATTTAGGATTACAGAGATATATTTCCCTTCGACCAGTGTATTTTCCTCACTCAGGAGGAAGGAGCCAAGATCAACGATTTAAGAAAGCGGAAATGAGTATCGTAGAGCGCTTTATTAACAAATTGATGAGAAAGGGGAAGAACGCAGGAAAGAAACAAAGAGCAATCAATGTTGTACGAGTAGCATTTGAGATAATTCATGAAAGATCTGGACATAACCCAGTTCAAGTATTAGTTAATGCAATTACTTCTGCTGCTCCAAGAGAAGAAACCACTCGTTTAACTTATGGTGGTGTAGCTCAACATATTGCTGTTGATGTTGCTCCTTCTAGAAGAGTAGATTTATCATTAAGATTCTTAGCAGCTGCAATTTATCAGAAAAGTTTCAATAACATAAAAAGCTTTGAGGAGATTGTTGCAGAGGAATTAATTCTTGCAGCAAAAAGGGAACAAGCTAGCGCTGCAGTGAAGAAGAAGCAAGAAATTGAAAGAATTGCTCTTTCAGCAAGATAAAGTGAATAGGTGAAAGAAATGGGTAAAAGACCAGCAAGATGTTATACAAAAGTAAGCGGACCCGCAAATACAAGAGTAGGTAAATATGTTAGGGGAGTACCAGACTCAAGAATAAGGTCTTATGATACAGGTAACAGAAAAGGCGATTTTCCAGTACACGTACACCTTGTTTCAACAGATAAATGTCAAATTAGACACACAGCTTTAGAAGCAGCAAGAGTCGCAGTAAATAGACATCTACAAAGAAATTTGGGGATAGAAAACTACCATATGACCATTAGAATTCATCCACATCATATACTTCGAGAAAATAAAATGATGGCAGTAGCTGGAGCGGATAGAATTCAAGATGGTATGAGAAAATCATTTGGTAAACCTACTGATAGAGCAGCGCGCGTAAAAGAAGGACAAGAAATATTAACTGTAAGAACATTTGCTACAAATTATTATGTTGTTAAAGACGCGTTAAAAAGAGGTGCAGACAGATTTCCTACTACATGTACTTACAAAATAGGAAAAGGCGAAGAACTAATAAAAGAGCTGCAGAAGACCGGAAAATTCTCAAAAGGATTGGCGAAGGTCAAAAAACCCGCAGAGGACGAGCAATCAGACGAAGAAACTGCAGAAGAAACCACAGAAGGAACTACAGAAGGAACCACAGAAGAAGAGCAATCGGATGAAGAACAAGAATAATTGCCCCCTACTATTTTTATTTATTTTATTTTAAATCTTAAAATTTTGAGTATTAGAAGAAAATGAAGATAGAAAAGTGCTCGGAGATTTATTACAAGGAGCAGAAGAAATTCTGAATAAATGGCCATAATTAAAAAATCTGTTTTTAGAGATTTTCTTCTACTCTAGCTTCCCAATCAAGTGTCTCAATAAATTAATCCTCAAGTGAGATAATGTCTTTTTCAGTTATGGGATTATATTCATCATCGGCAAATTCTATAGCTTGTTCTTCGTTGACAGTAACAACCCGATAATGATAGTCTCTTCTTTCAACACGAGTAACAATAACATAATAATCACTTACATCTTTGTCTCTAACAATTTTAGATTCTTTTCCTGTAGTATATCCTTCTTTTGGCATAGTTTAGAACTATTGAAAGTAATATAATAAATACCAATGAACTCAAGCTTGATTAAGAACAAAA
>DAOVKB010000009.1:0-25091 GCA_030631995.1 archaeon
ATTATTGCATTTTCAGGTGAATCTCCAGCATGTATGATATTCCTACCTATTTCCAACGCATAATCACCCCTAATAGACCCGGGTTCCGCATCAATTGGATTAGTGGCTCCAACTACTTTCCTTGTTAATTTTACAGATTCTTTTCCTTCTACTATCATAGCTACCACTGGTTCGCTTGTAATATATTCAAGTAATCCCTCATAGAATGGTTTCCCTTCATGTATGGCATACTGTTGCTCAGCTTGTTTCTTTGTTACTCGAATCATTTTCATTGCTATAATCTTTAAACCTACTTTCTCTATCCTTCTAATTACTTCTCCAACTAACCCTCTTTGTACTCCATCGGGCTTAATCATAATAAATTCTTTTTCCAATCTTATTCACCTTATAATTAAGGAACTTCTTTTGATGGAGATTAAAAATTAATTGTTTTGAACAATAAAAATGAAAAAAATTCTTTGAGAATAAATAAAAAGAGGTAGGTAAAAGAAGATAATTACATAATTTTTCTTTCGTACCTTTCTGTCCATTTTAATTTCTTTGGATCTCTTTTATGTTTAAGTTGAGATTTTTTGCATTTATTGGAGCAAAAATATAGCACCGAACCTGCTCTTTGAACAAATAGCATGCCTCTTCCAGTTTCAATTTCTTTTCCACAGAATGAGCATTTTCTTGATCTTCTTGACATTGTTTATCACTTACCTTCTTCGTATCTTCTTTGCCTCTCTCTCTGTTTCCCTAAGCATTATAATGTCCCCTTTTCTGATGGGACCCTTCAGGTTTCGAGTGAGGATACGATTCTTGTCTCGACCTTCTAGGACTTTAACTCTAGCTTGTGTTACTTCTCCTACACTTCCTGTTCGATCAAGAACCTGAATAATTTCCGCGGGAATAGCTTCGTCATCGCTTCTAGATTTTGAGCTCATTAAATTCACCTAATCTACTTTCTGAATTCGTCTAATTTGCTACTTAATCCCTTCAAAGCGTTTTTTGCTTCACCAGCATCGACTATTGCAACTGAAGCTGAACCAACCTTAAGACCTGCTGCATTTCCTAAATCATCCTTTGTTGCTACAAATGTGAAAGAAATCTTGTGTTCTTCACATAGCAATGGAAGATGCATTACTATCTCAGGAGGGGTTACATCTTTTGCAATGTAAACTAATTTTGCAGTATTACGCTCAATGGCTTTTGTAACTTCATTTGTTCCTTTTCTAATTTGTCCAGATTTTGATGCAGTCTCTAAAATATTCAAAGACTCCTTAATAATTTCTTCAGGAATATCAAACTTTTTATACATTTCATATCACCTCGGGCACCAAAAAGTGCCTTCATTAGGTATAAACAGAATTTATATTGAGTTTAAAAGACTTATCTTTTTGTAGATTTTTTCCCTGTTATTGTAGTACAGACTGTTCTGTCATTTTCAAGTATTTTTTGAACTCTCTCAGGATAATTACCATTAACAATAATGATTTCATCCACATGGTTGAGAATAGCTCTAATAGTGTTAATCTTTCCAATCATACCACCAGTAACGTCTGCTTTTTCTTCAGAAGAATAATCAACAGTTTCAATATTATTGAATTCTTCAAAATTCGCAATTTCTAGCAGTTTGACTGAATTGGAAGTAGAATCAGTAATCATTAAACCATCAACATCTGTTAAAAAGATGACACGACCAACATCAAAATTCTGTGCCAGAAGATCAATAAGTGAATCACCACTATAGATTGTGAATGATTCATCGTCAGTGAAGAGTATATCACCAGCTAATAATGGAAGTAAGCCAATTTCCAATGCCTTCATAACTGGGGGCAAGAAAACTGCTTTCTCGTCTTTTTCTGCTCTTTGGTAAACCAAAGCACTTGTCTGAAAGTCTAGAACATTCACTTCCTCTTCACTAAAAACCTCAAGTATCTTCTGTTTTAGATCATTCATATCATATCTTATTTGTGCTAATCCCTCTAACTGTTCTTTATTTTCATAACCTGAGGATATTGAATATTTCTTAGCTAAAATATGACCAAAAGAGCCAGCTCCGTGCACAACTATGCATTTTTTATCCCACTTACTTATTATTTTGACTAAACGCTGAAGTACGTCTTTCTTCAATTTCTTATAACTTGTTTTATCTGTTATTACAGAGCCACCTAGCTTTATTATGTCTACTCTTTCTCTATTCATCTCTAACCCCTTGTGTGGAAATATCCGTAATGAAAGCATTATACCCTTCCTGTTGCAGTATTTCAATTACATTATTGATGTTTTCTCCATTTTCAAATAATCCAATTACACACCCACCACCTCCTGCTCCTGTAAGCTTACAGCCAATTGCTTTTTGATTATTCAATATACTTACAATTTTCTTTATGTGCTTGTTCCCCACCCCTAGTTTTTCGAGCAAAATATGATTCTTATTCATTAAATAGCCTATTCTTTCCAAATCTCCATCCTTAAGACTTCTCTGACTCTCTTCGACAATCTCCCCTATTTCCTCAAAAAACTGTGAATATTTCTTGGAATTCTTGTTATATCTTTCTCTCAGAGAATTTACTAAATCCTTAGTATTCCTTGGAACCAAGCTATTAACAATTATAAAGTGAGATGAGAGAAGGTTAATTGGTATCTGTTTGATGTTACCTCTTTCAAAAATAATACTTCCTCCAAAAGTAGAAATCGTATTGTCTATCCCTGAAGGAGTTCCATGAATAATCTTTTCAGCATCAAATGCAACTTCATTTACATTCTCCAAATTGTATTCAATACCTAGAATGGAAAAAAGGCTTGCTGCAAGAGATACAGATATTGCTGCGCTTGAACCCAATCCAGCAGAAATAGGTAGATCTGATAGAATCTCCATTTCAAGATTTTTCTGGTTTTTTGTCTTCTTGAGAATATGATTCAAAATAAAATCAAGGAATTTTAGTATATCAGGAATTTCCCTTCCTAATATGAATTTCCTATCAGGTATTATGTCTGGTATTGAAATTGAGTTTTGTTCTAGTGATGTTGAATTTATTGAACATTTTGCACGTAATCCTATAGCAGATGCTATAGCAGGATAGCCGTAAACCACAGAGTGTTCACCAAAAAGAATAACCTTTCCTGGAGCTGAGAAGGTTACTTTTTCAACATTCATATCTGAGATAGAAAGTTATCAAATAAAATGTTTTTCAAAAGAGGGAGAGAAAAAATTACTCTCTTATTAGTTTGAATGCAAAATCCTCAACTGAAACAGATAATTCTTCAGTTTCTCCAAGCTCTCCTCTTGCTCTTAGAATTTCTCTTGTTAAAAGATAGTATACTTGTGCTAGTGATTTTCTTCCTTTGTTATTAACAGGTAAAACTAAATCAACATGGCTTGTTGCATTGTCAGTATCACATAAAGCAACAATAGGAACTCCTCGTGAGGCAGCTTCAGTTAAAGCTTGCTTATCTGCTCTTGGATCAGTTAGAATAACAATTTCTGGCTCAATATAACCATCATATGATGGATTTGTTAAGGTTCCTGGTATGAATCTTCCTGGAACTGCTTTGAAACCACAGAGTCTTGCCATTTTTGTACTTGGTACAGAAGCATATTGCCTTGTGGCAAAAACTGCAACTCTTGCGGGTTCGAAACGACTTATGAATTTAGCTGCAATACGAATACGCTCATCTGTTGCATTCACATCTAGGACGTAAATTCCATCATTTCTAACTCTATATTTGAAGGGCTCCATGAATTTTGTACAAACACTGGTTCCTATATGAATTCCAGAGACAAGATATGTGTCTCTTGGAATCAGGAGCATTTCTTCTTCTGTTTTTTCTCCTGTTTCTTCTGACATTTCGAATCCTCGATATTTTGTAATGATACAAGTTAGTCTCACTATATTTGAGCAATAAGACCTCATAAGTTTTGATTAAAAACTTTCTGTTCATTCAGTTAGATTCTTACCTAAAACAAAATTAAGTAAATGGTAGAAATTCATCAATTAGATCTATATGAGAAATTAGCATTCTACGACAACACCATCTTTTCACGTTTAAATCATCTAAGACTTTATTGGAGTCTTCGCCTTCATCAATTCTCTTTTTGTACTCATCCCATTTATCAGCAATTAGAGATCCACAAGTAAAACATCTTACTGGAATAATCATTTCAGTCAAGCCATTTTCAATTAATATACATTTAACTATTATGGTTGCAGATATTTAGAACCCCCAATCTCTAGCAATTTTGAACCCTCTATACATATAATATAAACTTTTAATTTTTTTAGAGAGGGAGGGGTTTGTAAGAATCTTCCAAAAAACTTCCAGTTTTTCCAATTTTTCTATTCGATTAATGAACCTATTATTGAAGACAGCTCCTATTTTACTAAGTGATTTGTTAGAAAAACCATAGAAAGAATTGTGGCATTTGAGATTCACTTTTTTCATAAATTCATATTTGTTCATCCTTGATTCATATTCTTTGCATGAATAAGAGAGTTCATTTTCTTTTCTTTCAAGATTTGTAACAGCAACTTCACCTGCTATTTTTCCGCTTAGCATCGCTAATCGTATTCCACCATAGAAAATAGGATTTACCATACCTGCTGTATCACCAACAAGCATTATGCGTTTGTCATATAATTTGCTGGATGGTCCATTCATCGGGATTTGACCTCCCACCTTTTTAATCATTTTTCCTGTAATTTTCTTCTCTTCAAGAAATTTATCCAACCTTTTTTTTCGTTCTTTTGCCGTTGTTACAATACCTACGTTAGTTTCACCTTTCTTTGGAAAAACCCAGCAGTACCCAAAAGGGTATTTTTCTTTATCAAAATAAAATTCAAGAGTGTCGCCCCATTCACCTTCTATCTTATATTCGAAAGCACTTATCAACGGAGAGGGTGGAGAAAAACCTAATTTACTTGCAAGACGAGCTTGTGGTCCTTCTGCAAGAATCAACATTTCACATTTGTAATCATGTTTTTTTTCACTCGAAGATTTAATAATTACACTCTCACCTTTTCTATGTACACCATCTATTTTCGTAGAGAGTTTTATCTCCGCACCCGCTCTTTGTGCTTCTTTTGCTAGATGCTGATCGAAAATATCTCTATTTATTGTATAAGAAGGGATATCTCCTAGTATGACATCATTAGAAGGAAGATAAAGTTTACAGTTCTCATACTCTTTCACACAAAAGAGTTTGCTCTTTTGAACTAAATTGAATTCTTTTAGAGTGTTTAAGCTAATTCCCTCACCACATTGAACCGGTTGCCCAATAGTAGGATGTTCCTCAAATACTATAGGAGAATAGCCTTTACTAGCTAAGGAAATTGCAGCTTGTAATCCAGATGGACCACCGCCAACTATTGCAACATTAATTTCCTCCATATCTCTTATTAAAGAAGGTAATTCAAAAATCTAACGGGATTTGTTTTAATATAGTGTGATAGGGAAAGGTTTTTTTGATATACAGATTTTATTGAACACAGTTTGAGAATACTTACTCAAGCATGAAGTGAATGGAATGGATCCAATGAGGAAGGTTTTAGCTGACTGGACGCAAGAAGTCCCCGAAAGTGAAATACGAAGATTACTAAAGAGCAAAACTAAATATTATCTTGCAGGAGGATTACCTGGAAATTTACCCACAAAAATTTTTCCTGAGATTTTGAGAGAACTTGCTGATTATTATGATTCTGATGAGCAGAATGTTATTAATGAATTTCAGTATGGTCCTACCGCAGGATTTCCTTCACTAAGAAAAGTACTAGCAGAGAGAATCCATAGAAGAGATAAAATAGAGTATATCAGTGGTGCTGAAGAGTGGGAGAAGATATTAATAACTACAGGTTCTCAGCAAGCAATTTACATTGCCTTGGATATTTTGATTAATCCTGGAGATATTGTTGTAACTCCTTCACCAGCGTATTTAGGGTTTGTAACTGCAGTTGTCAAAAAGGGAGGGCATGTTGTTACTGCACCTACAGATTCTGAAGGTTTAATTCCGGAATATGTTGAAGACACTATTATCAAAGCGGAAAAGGAATTTAGTAAAAAAGTGAAAATTCTTTACGTGGTCGAAGATAGTGATAATCCTAAGGGTACGACTCTCCCGTTTAAAAGAAGAAAACAATTATACAATATAGCTGAACAGCATGATGTAATTATCATCAGTGACAGTGCATATAAGGAAATGCAATTTGAAAAAAGAATTTCGTCTCTAAAAACCTTAGATAAAGATAATTCGCGTGTCATTTATGCATCGACATCTTCAAAGGAAGCAGCACCGTTACGAATTGGATATACACTTATGCCTGAAGCACTTCATTTTGAAGCAGAAAAATCTAAGGGATATTTAGATTTGTGTACTCCGACTATTACTCAAAGAATAGCAGAGATATATTATTCAAAATACATAGATAAGGAATTACCCTTAATTCTTCAAAAATATAAAGAACAAAAAGAAACTGCATATAAAGCTCTAATAGAAACCTTCCCGCAAGGAGAGTTTACAAATCCAACCGGAGGTTTCTTTATCTGGTGGCAGCCAATAGGTGAGAAAGCTCATACTTTTGATGTAAAGAAATTCAACCAAAACATTTTGCTACCAAAAGAAATTCTTGTTGTTCCAGGTTCTGCATTTTATCCACCACGTGGACATTCATATGATCCAGAAACAAGAAACATTGAACAATTACAGGTGATAAAAGGAGGAATGAGGATAGGATATTCGTTTGTATCCAAAGAACTGATTGATGTTGGTGTAAGAAGACTAGGTAAGCTTCTTAGCGAAAATCTGTGAAAACGTTAATCACATGCAATTATTTCTCTCTTACTACAGTGAAATTTCATCTAATTTTTGTTTTTTTTAAAACTTTGTAACTCGGGCAGAATCCTTAATAGAATGCAATTTAAGAGCGAATTGGTTTCTAGCACGAATATTTTGCTGTTTCAAGCCTTAAAAAAATCTATTTTCTTGTATTCTTTAATTAGACGGTTTGTAATACCCGAATTTTTCGACATGACCGAAAAGGTTTTTAATAAGGTTTCTAACGGTTATAACGTACTTACCCTCTAGGTAAGTCAAAAACCGACAGAAGTGCATTTAAAATGATGATCGTGCAATCAAAAGTTAGAGAATATGTCAAAGAACTCGGTGATTACAAGGTTGGTGGAGATCTTCTAAAAGCTTTAGACGAAAAAGTAGCTAAAATCGTTAAGCTAGCAGCTAATAGAGCTAAAGCAAATGGAAGAAAGACAGTTTCCGCAAGAGACCTTTAAAAAAGCCAGAGACCTCTAAGATAAGTAAAAGAAAGTTATAACTTTCTCCTTTATTTTTTTATTTTTTTCCTTTAATCTTCAAAATCAGAAAGTAAAAGTATCATTATTGTCATCAGTCTTTAGTTTGGATAGAGAAAATTCAGGTTGGCGTGATATCGATAGATAGGTCCATTTCCCAAGAGTTTCAATAAAAATGTAATAATCTGAGTTTTCTAACATTACTTTGCCTTTAGTAATTTTCTCAGCCACCGCACCTATAATTTCTTCCCTAGAAAGCTGTGAATGACGACGTCGAAGATTTATCCTCCAAGTTTTATCATTATCAATTAAATCGTTGAAGATAATAGCTATTTGGCTAAGATTGTCAAGTGACGTACTTACTTTGTATTGGATTGGAATTATTTTCAGAGTATATTGGAAAAACGATTGATCTTGTTCAATCTCTGTTTTAATTTTTTCAAGGATAAGAATAGGATCATCAGAAAAAGTCGCAATTGATAATCCAGGTATTTCTCTAACAGGTTTTACATCTACATCAGAGCAATCTAAAATTTCCGATAATAAATAGTAAACTTCACTTGAAGCACTTCTTTCCAAAGTTCTTGCACTTGAAATAAGTAATCCATGATACTCCATTAGCACAAGTGGAAATTCATATAAAATTAACTTTACTCTCTGATACAATAAATCTATAGTTTATCTCTTGAATGGGACACAGAAGAGACCTTGCGTATTTGTTTTGCAAGTACTACAAGAAAAGACACACCAAATAAGAAATACAAACCTCCATCGAAAAGAAGAAAGACAGTGAAAACATAGATGAAATATACGATCCCTTTTGTGGAAGATAGACCCTCGACAAGGTATGGCATACGTGCTATTAGAGTTCCGCCGACAACATAAAGGAGAGGAGATATTGTAATCGAAATTAGTTTGGTTCGTTGGGTTATTCCACGATACCATTCAGGTATCTCGGGATTAAAACCACCTGACCTCTTTTCAAATTTAGAGAAAAGAACTGGAAAAGGATAGGTTATTCTCTTTGGTTCATTTGATCTTACAGTTTTGAATTTATAACCTAGTTCTTCGAATTTTTCCAATATTTTGTATGCATGTTCAAAACTAACCTGAATATCTAAAGTCAGTAATCTTTGAGGTCTAACTCTTATTAGATATTTCCCCTCATATGCTAAAAGGTAAATTCCCAAAAGCTCAGAAAAATCCCAACTCTTTTTTTTCTTAAATTCATTGAAAATAAACTTCTTTGATGAGAAATCCAAGATAACTTGACCTTTTACAAGTGTATAAACTAGAATCAGTAATAGAGCATTCAAAACCCCGAAGTAGAACCATAGTGTTATACCAAATAGCTCTCCGATCAAGACATTGTTTCGATAAGGTATGAAGTAAACTATAGCATTCAGAAGGAGAAGAAAAAATATAGTTAACACTCTTAGACGTTCTTTTTGGACAAATAAAGATTCATCTGAGTCTTGAAACATTCAATAGAATCTTTATCTAGGAAAGTTATGAAGTTTTCGTTAAAACGACCTAAGGTTCAAGATTAAGTTCAAATTTCTTATTTCTTTTCTTTGCTAAGAACCTTAAACCACTTAGGATAAGTTGGAACTCCCTTCTCTTCTGCATTATATTCCCAGATTATTAATCCGCCCTCTGTTGAAACTTTATTAAAATTGGATTCAGTAAAAAGTCTCTCCATAGCTTCATTTCTCTCAGTTTTTTGGTATTTTCCAATAAGGATTTTAACATCTTCTTTCGTTGCTTCTTTCATAAGATAAGAAAGAAATGTTTCTTCTACAGTTTTACCCATTGCTCTACAAGAGAAAGTTAAGATCTCCATTGTCCATTTTTCTGCTTCTTTCTTTACAACCGTAACTCCAATTAGTCCATATTCTCCATATCTATCATAGAGATTGACTACATAAACTCCATATTCTGGAGACCTATGAAATTCTACCAATTCATCTTTTGAATAGCGTACTGCAGTTGCATTCAACTGATTTGTTCTTTGTATTAGCTCAGTTACTCTTCCAAGATTTTCATCTTTAGCTTCTCGCATCCAAATTTCCAAGCTACATGAAAGAAGAAAACCCTCTTTATCCAAAGCAAATGTCTTTTCATCTACTTCTCTCTTTTTTTGCTCAACATACAATTGTGTTCGTTTTGCACTCTCGTCAGTTAGTTTCCCTACTGGTTCAAATTCAACTCTGTTCAATGTATGAATTAACTCTGTTTCAGGTAGAACTAAAACCTCTGGTAAAAATAGTGCAATTTGATCTCTCTCGTAGGGATTATCATCAAAGAATGCGACAGAATCAAGACCAATATTTAGCTCTTCAGCAATTTCCATAATACTCTGTGCCTTATCATTCCAACTAATTTTCTTGATTACAATAGAATCAGCAATTGGTCCTAATACTTTGTTAACTAACGGTTCTATTGTACTATCGTTTTTGCTTGCAATTGCTAGAATAATTCCTCTTCGTGTCAGGAATTTAAGTACGGTTAATCGATTTTGATAAACATTGATTCCTTCAACTCCATCATCACGTAATATCCCATCCCACAGTGTATTATCTAGATCCAATACTACACATTTTATTTTTCGACCATGAACTTTCACAACTTTGAGATGATCTACAAGCTCCATTGAGATTGTAACAGCACCTTCTCGAGTAAAGTGTTCATAAACACCATCAGCATCATTTTCTCTGATTTGGAGTCCAGTTGCTGCTTTGAGAAAAGTTTCATTAACTGATAGAACATATAAATCCTCTTCCTGCTTTGCTAAATCATAGAAAGAAGATTCCAATCTATTCAGAAACTCTCTTAGACTATAGCTACGCTCTAAATTTTTGTAATCAAATCTTCCGAAAGCAGGTCTTATAACAAGTGGATAAGTCATGATAAAATAGATAGCATTGAGCTTTGTTTTAGCATGCTCTATACCATTATGAAGACGTTGTTTAACGAATTCCAGCTGTTCATCTTGTGATTTGAAATCAGATTTATTATGTTGAATAGAACCAATTTCACTTCTAATAAATTGAACATCACTTAAAACAACGATGGTTGGGTTGAACGCATATACTCCACTTTTGAAATCACTTAAGACCAAATTGGGATCAGGTGATTCATTATGATCAAAGGTTAGATAACATGAAACTCCATTCGCCTCAAAGAACTCTTTCATAAATTCTAATTCACATCCACCAACAAATGCAATTCTTTGTTGTGTTAAGAAATCTTTATCTTCTTTTGGAAGTTCAGTTGCTATATTAATGGGTTTAGCTGCTTGTTTATATTCTTGTGTGAGTCTTGTAAGCACTGTATTCCTGAACTTCTTGTCAGTAATCATTCGTTTCATTATCGAAAGAATTCTTTTCAGACTCATTTGTTTTCACCCAAGTAACTTTAATACCACCAATCCGCATGAATTAGTATTTGAACTACATCTCCGGGTTTTGCCTTTTTTAGTTTATCAAAGATGTGAGTTCTGCGTTGCTTAAACATATTCTTTCCACCAGTATCTGTTATATAGATATCTCTTTTCATATCATACGCTGACCAAACATCAAGCTTTGTTTTGTCTACTAAAGGCCAAATCCTTTGATTGGAATATTTATCTCCATGATGAGAGACCACTTTTATAGGTACAATCTCTCTTAATTCATTTAATTCCTTTGTAAATAAGCTTAAGGCTTCTTCGATATTTCCTTTTGTCCGGCTTAGAACTTCATAATGAAAACCGATTTCAAATCCTTCAGAATCTAAATGATGTATAATAGGAATTGCTTTCTCGAAAACATATTTTTCAGAATGTAACCTAAAAAAGGATGTAGAACTTATACCCCTTTCAATTTCTAATTTGATTATATTTAAGAGTCTATTAAGTGATAAATCAACATCATGTCTTAGAAAAACATGTATTTTTTCTTTATCTAGTTGTGTAGTTTGATCATAATCACTGAAACTTTTTACGGAGTATTGATCCTTTTTTAATTCAGTGAGAAAATCAGAATACACACTCAATTTATAACAATTACTCCATTTTCTGAAGGGGTAGATTAAGGAAAGATTCAATAATAATCCGATGCTGAGCACTAAAGGTGCAATCCATTGAGGTGGTGACCACTCATAAATATAGAGTATAATGTAACTACTGACAACCACTGACAGTAAAGCAAAGAAATTCAATGGTTGATAGAAAGGTAACATGTCTATGAAAAGTGTAGCATAGCGATTTTCTTGAATCAGAGAGAATATTAAGAAAATCCAGGTGAGTAAGGATATACCTAATAGAATCGCTACAATAATCCACAACATCGTTGATTATCATAAATTCCTTTAGTAGAAAAATCTTATGATTTAAATCCTTAAATCCTTAATCAAACGATAAGAAAAAGATTTAAAAGAATGAGGTTGAAAGAATTGGATAGACGTAGCGCCGTGGGGTAGCATGGAAAACCCGTCGGGCTCATAAATTTTAACCGTAAAGGTTGAGAAACCCGAAGATCAATGGTTCAAGTCCATTCGGCGCTACCAAATTTCTTTTTACAAAATCTTTATCAATTATCTAGACATAAATATCTAAAGTGAATCGCAAAACTCTCATTATTATTTCTGCATCTGTTTCAACAGCTGTCATAGTCTCGCTTTCAATAGGTCTTCCTCTTTATTTTCATTATAGTAGCATCTCCTATCCTCCTATTACAATAGTTTCATACGAACTTAATCCTGAAGCAGGAGAGGAATGGACTTTAAATGTTTCAACAATTCTTGCTAATCCCTGTTGGTATATGAAAACACCAATTGTAGAATTTTCTAAAAGACAAAATTACACTATTTTTATAACTGTTAAAGCAAAACATCTTAGAGGAGTTCTTTGCCCTCAAGTGATTGTTGATTGGGATTATTTATTTCAGTTTTCTTATCCTTTACCTGGTAATTGGACAGTTCATTGCAATGATAAGACAATAACTGTATATGTTCTGGAACCTTGTTTCTGTTAAAAAGCTCCAGATTCCATTTCTTAGATCAAGATACACTCTTTTCCTTTACTTTATTCTCGCGATCTTTTAATCTAAGACTTACTTCAAATCTAATTTCATTTAGTTTCAAAAGAACAAAATCAACAGCATCCATATCGATTGCAGATGTTTGATCTGTAGGTCGTTTTAGGTTCTTCAGTAATTCTTCCTTTTCTATTTCTCTCATACTATCGCCTTGTTTTGTTTTCCTTATGGATTTAGTTGATTTATCTATGGAAATTAAAGAAACTACTTTATTAATTCTTTGTAACATTAATGGAATACGGAATATATTCTCTTTCAAATAATAATATAATATCCAATAGAGCTTTTAAGGTGAAAGGAGGTACAGGGGGAGCAGATTATTAAAAGAACTGAAATTAATGGACGGACTAATTTTAATATTCCTCTCTGTACCTCTTAAGCTTGCGCTTGTTCAGACACTTATATATTATGTCATTTTAATTATTAGAATGTAAAAATAAAGTGATGTTTGAATTGCAAATTAACTTTGAATAAAAGCATTTAATTGCTCTTTTAACAAAGCTATAACGAATCTTTGAAACTCTTCTGCTGCTCCAAAATAAGACATTTCTGCACCCGGATGAAAAACAACTGAATGTGAAACATAAGTAGTACCATGAATTACTGACCACAGATACAAAGCCAATTTTTCTGCATCTACTTCTTTCAAAGCTCCAGCTTCAGCTGCCTTTCGTAAAATTACTACTAGTGTTTCTATGGTTTTTGGCTCAAATTCAAGCTCAGTAGGACCCACGCTGTCAGCTGGAGGAGGGGGGAGCACAAACATCATTTGATATCTTTTAAAATTTTCTCCTGCAAACTTGAAATAGAAATATCCGAATTTTTCTAGTAATTCGACAAGAGATCCCTTATGATTTTCAGCCATTCCTTTCAATGCTTCATCAAATTCTTCGAAATCATGTCGAATAATAGCATACCAGAGCTCCCTCTTGCTTGACCAATAATTGTAAAGATTAGTCGGAGACATTCCTAGACGATTAGCAACAGTTCTCATGCTGAATCCCTTAAAACCGTCAGTGAGGAAAATTTCTCTACTTGTTTCAATTATTTTTTTTATCTTTTCTGCTTTTGCTTCCTCAGATCGAGCTCTTGTCTTTGACATCAATATCCTGTTTTTCTTGTATTTCATATTATTAAAGTTTTTTTAATTAACGGTGTTCATTTAAAAAAATTTATAAATGATTTAAAGCCGGGTAAATTAACGGTGTTCATTTAAGCAAGAGGATGACAGTAATGGACCAATGTTCAACAAGCATAATTCAAAAACAAGGTATTAAAGATATGACTTCATACATTCGAACGAAGATAAGACTACAACAGATAAGCGAGATATATTGTGGGTTGATAAAAATAAGAGATGAGGAAATTCAGCACACATGTCAAATTAGAAATATGCTTCAAATTTTTGGAGGGGAAATGTTTCTTCATTGTTCTATAGATATAAGCAAGGAGATCAATTTTCTCGCTCGTTTATTAGATGAAGGAATATCGGTCGCTAATTGGGATGAGACCAATGATGTTATATTACAATTATATGAACAAGTTCTTCGAATATGTAGTATAATTTACAGAAAGCACCATCTGGGTTCTAAAAAGGTATCATATTAAATATATCTCCTTGTTAGAAGAATTATCAAAATTGTTTTTCTTATTTAGAAGAAGGGATTCAGATAGCATTTAAAAAAATGCACAAAGAGAGCAATATGGTGGTTTCTTCTTGTTAAAGCTAGATTTCACAAACATATTTATAGATAAAAATGAATAATTATAAGATGGAGAAGAGTAACAGAAAAATGAAGTTGATAAGAGCAAGAAGCGCTTTAATCACATTAATCGCAATCATTTTCCTCACCATTCTGCTTTCGAGTTCAAGAGTTTCTTCTTACTCCAATACTTTTCTAGTTGATGCTTATAAATACGAATACATAATATTTACAACAGGAGATCAGACAGTCAATATAAAACTTACAGCAGAGCCCATATTTGGGTATTATCCAGTTACAATTTTTATTTTTGACAAAAAGAATTTCAATAATTGGAAAAACGACCTTTCTTATTCTTTCATTAATGCCACACATAATCCAGATGGAGAGTACTATCTGCGTTTGAATGAAAATAGTAGATATTATCTTGTCATCGACAATTCGGATAGCTTTTTCGATTCAAAAATCACGATTAGTCTTAGCTCTTATGGATTTTATGGAGGAGAGATTTATGTGAGAGAAAATGAGTTAACGAATCTCCTCTTTCTTTTATTCGCTTTATTGTTTATTCCTCTAACCTATTTAGCTGTACGTATATCGAAAAAGAAGAAAGTAGAATCTCCTGTTGATGAACAAGCAACAATAATTCACCCGTCTGAATCCCCTCCAGGGACAACAAAGTTTTGTACAAAATGCTTTTTTGAAATTGAAACGCATGAAAAAATATGTCCTAATTGTGGTAAAAGATTTTGATAAATATCGTTACTCTTGTTTTTTGATTTATTTTCTAAATCTTCTTGCTAGAAGACCTATTACAGATAAAACTGCAGTAGCACCAAAAATAGATCCCAAAACACGCCAACACAGTTTCAATAAATCAGGGTTTTTTCTGCTAGAGACCAAATGATTTTAAGAATAGATTCTTTTCTTTATCTGACTCTAATGATCATAGCCAAGGACCTAATCAAGAATCTACCAAAGGAACTACAAGACATTGTAAGAGACTATTCTTGGGAAGAAAATACAATGGGGTGGTCTGGTACAAATGTATTCAAACTTACTCTCGATCAAGAAATCCTTTTTTTAAAAATAAATGAGCCAACATCTGTATTTGATTTAGAAAAGGAAAAAACCATATTGGAATGGCTTGCAGGAAGATTACCTGTGCCAAAAGTAATATACTTTGAAAAGAAAAACAACACTGAATTTCTTTTGTTGTCAGAAATAAGAGGAAGAGTTTCGCACAAGATTAGTACAGACGAAGAGAAAAGAAAAAACATAACTATTCTAGCTGAAGGATTGAAAAAGATACATTCGATTAATCCTAGCGAGTGTCCAATTAATAATAATCCAGACAAATTAATAGAGCTAGCTAGAGCTAGGTTGAAAAGAGGTAAAATCGATTCCAGTAAGTTTGACAAGAGATGGTCAGATAAGAACCCAGAACAGTTATTTGAAGAACTAAAGAAAATAAAACCAAAAGAATATGATATTGTTTTTTCTCATGGAGATTACTGTCTTCCCAACGTTATAGTGGAAAAAAATCAATTAAGCGGAATCATTGATTGGCCTTACAGTGGTATAAATGATAGATATTTTGATCTTGGAGCTGTAACCTGGAGTATAGGATACAATTATGGTGAAGAATGGGTTAAATTCTTCTTTGATGATTATGGGATAGAGAATATAGATTGGAAAAAAATATTCTTCTTTCAAATGTTGAATGAATTTTTCCAACAATAATTTAATGGAAGACCATTAGATTTATTTCTTCAAGTTCTAATTTAGTGTATGAGTTTGCGATTTAATTCTTATCGATCCCCAGTTTATAGTAAAAGAGGAATGGTAGCTTCCAGTCAGCCTTTAGCTTCAGAAGCAGGAATGAGAATTCTTCAACAGGGAGGAAATGCAGCAGATGCTGCAGTTGCTACTGCTGCAGCCTTGAATGTAACTGAACCTTGTTCTACAGGTATCGGTGGAGATTGCTTCTGTTTATTCTTTAATAACAAAACTAATACTGTCTCTGGACTTAACGCAAGTGGTCGAGCACCCGCAGACCTCAATCTTGAGCTTCTTTCAGAGAGAGGGGCAATCAATTCTTTACCACCATTGAGTGTTCATACAATAACTGTCCCTGGTGCAGCTGCCGGGTGGGTTGACACAACAGAAAAATTTGGTAGTATGGAACTTAAAACAATTTTAGCTCCAGCTATTGAGTTAGCTGAAGGAGGGTTTCCAGTTGCCCCTTTCACCGCTAGAGCTTGGAATCGTAGTACTAGAATATTGAAAATGGGTCCTTATGCTGAAGAAATGTTGCTGAATGGGGAAGCACCAAAAGAGGGAGAGATTATGAAAAATCCAACACTCGCACAAACTTTCAGAGAACTTGCTGAACATGGAAAAGCTGGATTTTATGAGGGAAGAATTGCAGAAGCAATTATCGATTTAATTCATTCGAAGGAAGGTGTGATGTCGATAGAGGATTTAAAGAATCACCACAGTACATTTGATGAACCTATATCAACTAATTATCAAGGAGTAGAGGTTTATGAAATCCCTCCAAATGGTCAAGGAATTACTGCCCTTATTGCCCTTAATATTCTAGAAGAGTTTGAGATAAGCAAAATGGAACATTCTTCAGTTGAGCATCTGCACGTGATGATTGAAGCTATGAGAATAGCATTTGCAGACACTCGTTGGTATGTAGCTGATCCTGCTGTTGTAAATGTTCCAATAAAGGAATTAATATCAAAACAATACGCAGCTCAAAGAAGGGAATTAATAGATCTAACAAAAGCAACCATTGATGTTCAACGAGGATCACCAATGACTAGTTCAGACACGGTTTACTTTTCTGTAGCTGATGGAGAAGGAAACGCTTGTAGTTTTATAAACTCAAATTATATGGGATTTGGTACTGGTTTGATACCTAAAGGATGTGGATTTACACTACAAAATCGTGGAGCAAGCTTCACTCTTGATGAAGGGCATCCTAATGCTCTAGCACCAAAAAAGAGACCCTATCACACAATAATTCCCGGTATGGCTACAAAAGACGATGAACTCTATGCGAGTTTTGGTGTAATGGGAGGTTTCAATCAACCTCAAGGTCATGCTCAGATTATAAGTAACATGGTTGATTTTGAAATGAACCCACAGGAAGCTCTTAATGCACCAAGATTTAGTATTCGAGATGGAACAAGTGGTGGAAAAGTAGCCATAGAAGAAGGCATAAGTACGGCAACTATGAGCATTTTAAGCAATATGGGGCATGAAATCATTCCAACCTCAGGTGTATCCCGAATGATTTTTGGAAGAGGGCAAATTATAACTCGCAACCCAAAAAATGGTGTTCTATGTGGTGGTTCAAGTCCTCGAGCAGACGGAATGGCTATAGGATGGTAAACAAGCTAGTTTGAAAAAACCAAGGATTTTACAACCACAGGGACCACTTGTCCTCCAGCTTTTGGCACATCAATATCAATAAAGTCTCCCTCTTCAACTAATATTTCATCTATAGAAATAATATTTTTCGTTGCATTTGTTTCTCTCATCATGACATTTCCTACAGAATTTCCTACATCCCGATCGAAAACCATGATAACAGGTTTTTCTTTTCTAATAGTGTTTTGTAAAGCATTAGCTACACCCTTAGTGAAAGTAGTTAGTCCAGCATAAGATCCACCAATAGCACTTTTAAATAAGAGGGCAATAATTTCATCGCCTTCCACAACATCAAACAAATCAAGGCTTTTTAGAATTGCATTTTTAATATTTTTTTCAGTGATTTCCTTAGTGTTAATCTTTGGTTCAATTACAGGTATGTTATACAGAGGTAAAACATCTGAAGCAGAAACATGTGTAGTAACACCTGACACTTGTAGAGTATACTGTCCAGCCCCAATGACTGTCGCACGGATTAATTCTGATGGCTCATGAATTTTTATCTTTGTTTCTTTGATTATTCGCTGAATTTCCTCACTAAGATATTTACCCAAATCCTTGTAATCATTATCTGTTTTTTGGTAAATATATTCAGCTACTCCTCCTGAGAACATAAATTCATCTATTTCCCCCTCATAATCTAATGGATTCGTCATTAAAAGTTTCTTTGCCGAATTTGAATGAATTTTCTGATTCAACACTTCAAACAAGCTCTCAGCAAGTTTTCTTGCTAGTATTCTTTTTTGGTCTTCTGAGATTTTCAAGTCATCATCAAACTTTATTCCTATATCGTCTTCAAAAATCCTAATTGGGGATTCTATTCTCACTATCTTGTTTTCTTGATCAAAAGCTAATAATCTTCCTCCAACGTTAACGCAAGCAGCATCAACTATCTCCCCATCCTTAACGATAGCAATGTTGCTTGTTCCCCCTCCAATATCTATGTTCATAACTGTCTTCTTTTCTTTTTTTGAATAATTTACTGCTCCGGAACCCATAGCTGCGATAACTGACTCAAAATTAGGACCAGCAGCTGCACATACAAACTTCCCTGCTTTGTGTGCTAAAGCTTTAACTAGTTCTTCAGCATTCTCTTTTTTTGCACTTTCACCGGTTATAATAACAGCACCTGTATCAATATCTTCTATTGAGATTTTTGCGACTTGGTATTCTTGTTTTAGAAATCCGACTAATTTTAAATAATCAATAACTTGCCCATCAAGTAGAGGAGTCAAGATAATATTTCCTTTGTAGAGAATTTCTCTTTCAGTTACTTCGAATTTCACCCCTCTGGGAGTAAACACCTTCTCAAGTTTAAGTTTCGAGAAAATTAAATGAGAAGTTGTTGTTCCCACATCAATACCAGCACTAATTAAGCTTAGAGCATGTTCATCAGTCATGAGCTTTCCTCAAAGGGTTAAATTTTTCACAATAAAAACATCTTAAAGCATTTTGGTTGAAGCATTTTCTTAAAAGAAATTGATTATTAAGAGAAAAGGTTTAAAATGTTTATTGTTTTATAGGCACGTGTATCATTATGGTTTCGCAAAGCACTGAATCACAGGAGCAAACAGCTCACTCCACAGATATGCGTCCTCGATCATTTGGGGAAGTATGGAAAGATTGGTCTTTAGCTACCCTAAAATTCATCGGGAAGAAAATTCATTCACCATTTGGAATATATCTTCTCGTCACATGGTTGATAAGTATCTTGACTATGTGTATAACTAATACCTTGAGAGGTGAAAGTTTCTTTGATGGGCCAAGGTACTGGATGGAAGTTTTTCTTACTTATGGACTGAATTCTAATCAAAATCCTGCCTTAAGATTTATTGCTAAACCTTTTGTAATTTGGTTTTTTGCACCCATGGTTGCACTATTCTTAGGATTTACACTTTTCATGCTTGTTGATAGTGGATTCTTCAGAAACGGAGCAGATCCCATTTCAGAGATCGCTTTTAATCAAAAACATAGATTCTTCAATGTACCTGATATTTGGGGTTCAAATGTTCATATAAATGGATCTCCAATTTTACTAAACGATCTTAGTCCAAAAGGAACACAGACTTACTTCTGGATTGTTTGGATACCTATCTTATTGGGTGCTTTTATAGCAGCTGTTTACAATTTCATAGTATTCAAGAAAATAAAGAAAACAAAATATCTACCAAAAGCAAGTACTTTCTTGGTTGGTGTCTTTGTGGGATGCGTAATTGTAGGAACATCTTTAGCTCTGATGACTGGTGACATCGAATTAAGTTTTAAGGATTTATTCTATTCGCTGTTCGTTGAAAGAGTAACAAATAAATTCTTTGTTTATGGTTTCGAGTATGAATCGCAGGGTCAATATCATCCTGTTGGATCTTCTTTCACTATGTGGTTGATTTTTATGATCCCATTCTTAATTATTTATGGCTTCTTCACAGTAATAGGAAATCTTGATAACATATGGAAGAACATAGATTTTCCAGTTAGAAAGGTCAGAGAATTTATCAGAGCAAGACAAGCTCCAGAGTTGGTATTTGAAGAAACCCCTGAAAACTAAGAAAATAATTCGTCAATAGACAAAATATCTATTCTTTTTTCTATTTCAGATTATTCACTACTAGTGCGGTAAATAAGCCAAGTAAATTGCAAAGTTTTAACAAGATAAACAATCTTATTAGTGCATAAAAGGAGATTTTTCTGATGCCTTCAGATATCAATATTCCATCAGGAGATGATACATCAAGTATTGATATTGAATCAATGTCCATTTTAGAAGTTGAAGACATCATTAAAATTTATAAGACTGGAAAAATAGAAACTCAAGCATTGAGAGGAGTTTCTTTCAAAGTATTACCAAGAGAAAAACTATTTCTAATTGGCCCAAGTGGTTCTGGGAAAACCACATTAGTTTCTATAATTGCAGGGATGGTGAAACCTTCATCTGGAAAAGTGTTCTGGAAAGGATTAGCAAAGGATATTACAAGATCATCACTTGAAGAAATTATTAAAGCGAGACGGAATTTTGCAGGTGTGATTTTTCAAGACAGCAGACTTCTACCACACCTTACAGTAGAGGAGAATATTGAATTAGCAGGTTACTATGCAAAGGTTCAATCTCACATAATTAAAGAAAGGACTGAATTCCTTCTACAATTCTTAGGGATATGGGATAAAAGGAATAAAAAACAAAACACGCTTTCTGGTGGGGAGAGAAAACGGGCAGCTATTGCTACAACATTAATTACTAATCCAACAATAATAATTGGAGACGAACCTACAGGAGATCTAGATGTAAGAACAGCAGAGAGTATTTTAGACTTATTTGATAAAATTAATGAGGAACTGGGAATTGCTATATGTATAGTTACACACTCCCAACAAGTTGCTACACGAGCTGATAGAATTTTGGAGCTGAAAGATGGTATTGTTCTAGGACAACATAGTAGTCAAATACATCTAAGAAAATTAGACAAGAGCAGATTATTGGCTGTGGACAGACAAAGTAGGTTAGCTATTCCGAAATCAATATTACAGAAAATAGATAATCCAAAACATTTCTCAATTTCTATAGAAAATAAAAACATTGTACTGAAACCTATAACAGATACAAATCTTTTCAACAACAATACACCTTCTAGAACATGCATGATTTGTGGAAATTTAGAGAAAACTAAATCAAATTTCTGCTCTAATTGTGGAGCAGTAATCACACAAGACAGTGAAAACTAATGGATGAACCGGAAAAGAAATGGAAAAACAAAGAAGTAGACAACATCGAATTAGAAGAAGAGAAGGAAAAAAAAGAAATTCGAGTAAATTGGCCTAGAATTGTTTTCCTAGGTTTTATTACTTCTCTAGTATTTGTGATAATTGATGTGATAGCAGGATTAATAATCTATTTCGGTTTTAACCAGGACTTAGTTTATATTCTCTACTTTATGCAATATTTTACTTTTGGAGAGGCTGGTTTAGTAGTTTTCCTAGGGGCATGCATGGGGAATTTTGGTCAATCAGCAGCAGTTTCAAATTTAAAAGAAAAAATAGTTGGTTCTGATCCAATTAGTAAAGATAGTATTCGTGAAGCCACTTTCAATGCTTTCACTTACTATTCCGCAGGAGTATTATTACTTCTCTATACTACAATCCTGTGGAGAATATGGACACTAATATATGGTTAGTTTCGGAAAAAAAATCGTAGTCATAATCAACTTGAATTAGAATGTCTACCCCTCAAGAAGAAGGAGATAGTAGAGTTAATTTCGTTTTACAATAAGGACATCGTTCTTTCTCTTTTATCCAGGCTGTCAGATGGTTAAAATGAAAAATATGCTCACAAAGAGGACATTCGATTCCATTTTCATAGACAGGTTCTAGACAGATGAGACATTCATTCGAGGTTTCTTTCTCTTTCAACTTTGCTATGCCAACTTCCTCCGCTTTTTTGTGAATTCTATCTGCGATTATTATTGTTTCATGGATAACTGGTTTCTTTGATTCAGCTTTTTGTTTAATAGCTCCTATTGTTTTAGCATTGTTTTGAAGATAGTTTATGTAATTACCTAGAGTTCCTTTACCGATATCTGAATCTCCAACAACTATAAGTTTCTTCTTTGCTCGAGTAATAGCAACATTTAATCTACGATTATCAGCAAAACCTTTGTTACCATGAAATTCAGATTCTGTTAATGAAAGAATTATAACTTCACGATCACTTCCTTGGAACCGATCGACGGTGTCCACAGTAATAGCAGGTGGCAAATTTCTTCTAATCTCACCTACTTGACCTCTGTATGGACATATTATACCAAGTTGTTCTTTTTCCAATCCTAATTTCTGAAGGTTTAGAACAATTTCGCTTATTATTTTCGCTTCTTCCTTGTTTAGTTTTTTATCATGTATAAACGCACCCTTGGTGGGAAGAAAGACCAATGGATTTTCTGGACTATAAATCTCAGCATTTTTGAAAGTTCCAAATTTCTCCTTGAAATTAGTTAAGTTTGATAGGGATTGTGATTTGACCTCTTCATCAAAGGATTCCAATTTTCCATCATAAAACTCGTCGTTTGAAAACTCAATTAATTTTTCATTCATTCTGAATTGTAGCGTTAGAAGATGTATATCTTCAGAATATGCTTTTGCTAATTTTTCAAATATTGAAACGCCTAATCCTTCTTGTAACACTTTCGGATTTTGAATTACAGGGGGGAGTTGCTTATGATCACCAACAAGAACAAATCTATCTCCTTCAATCAGTGCAGATATAACGGTTGTTTCAGTCATTTGACTGGCTTCATCGATAATTACAGTTTGAATGCCCATCTTCTCAAACACAGGGTTTGAAATCGTGGAAGTTGTTGATACTATAATTGGAATATCCTGAAGAATCTTTGTTATAGATTTATCTACATTCCTTTCTTTATATGCCTTCAGAGTAAAGTTGCGAATTTCTGATTGAATAGAGTGAGTTCCTCCAAGCCTTACAAAATCATTATAACCATTTTCCAGTAAATATTTACAGATATTATCAACTGCTCTATTTGTGAATGCAGTAAGTAATACTTTTTCACCATTGTTTGCAAGAGTAATAGCTGCTTTTGCTATTACATAGGTTTTTCCTGTTCCTGCGGGTCCCTGAATAAGACAGTAATTCTGAGTCCCCAATATTCTTTCAATTGCTTGATTCTGAATTTGATTATTAGAGATATAATCTCCTTTCACATGTTTGATATCTGGAGGTTTTTCTTCAATTATACATTCTTTATACTTGTTTTTTCGAAATACAAGATTAAAAAGACCTCTTTGTTGTCTTCTGAAACCAACGTCAATGGAATACTGATCTACAACTGTAATCTTTTCTGACATTGAACGTGTAATAATCTCAATTGAAGTACCACTAATGGAAGACACCACTCCTGTCACTATAAATCCCTTGAGAATATCACCTTGACTAAGAACAACAATATCCCCCTCACGCAATTCAGATTTATTATTGCATGAAAATAGTAAGCGAGTATTTCCTATTTCTTTGGTTTCATTTTCTAAAACTAAATTATCAATTGATTTACCTTTAGCAACTCTTTGTTCGACTTCTAATTTCCACAAATCAGAGAAATTCCTACGAGATTCGTTTTTCTCCTCTCTTACCCAACGAGTATATCGGTTGAAGTAGTTTTGATGAGATTTCGGTAGTGCTTTTTTTGTACAATATGTTTCATGATGACATGTAGAACAGTTGCGTTCTTGGTTTAAACCTGCACACACAATTGCACAGTAGTGCTTCATAAAGCAATTTCTGCACTTGTTTTTATCTTTTGGAGGAAGAATTTTTGGTTCATATCCCAAATAAGAAACTCTGTATGCCGTGTTTCTCTGGTTCATTGCATATCGTAACAAACCCCAATTTGGTTGAGCGTTCTTTTCCACAACTTTTTTTGTACCTACATAAATTACTGTCCCCTCATTTGGTTTAGTTTGTTCAGTAAAATTTTCCAGACCATAACGATATGCTGTTACTTGTAGTAAATCTGAAAAACGCAATTCCTTATCTTCTGTTAGTTTTGCTGTTTTTAATTCAAATATATGGTCATTATGTAGAACATCTATTCTTCCCCTAATTCCATAAAAGGGAGATAAAAATAATATTTCAGGTATAGTTTGACCTTTCAAATTCTCAACAAATGGATCAAGACATTCAACCATTTCTCGAACATCCTGATACACTGCTTCTTTAGTATATCCAATATTCTCATATTGCAGTGAAAACGCATCCAGTACAGCTGAAAGTTCCTCAGATGGTTTGGAGTTACTTACAAGAGCAGCATTCAAACAATCATGAACAATTGATCCCCTTATGGCTACGTAAGGAGAAGGTAATTCACCCACAATTTCATTCAAATAATAACTTCGAGGACAAAAAGACACACTATTTATTGCTGTTGCATTGATCAAGATATCAGGGTCTACAACAAATATTGATTTTGATCCAACTGAATAGAAGGTAGTATCATTCTTCTCTTTCTTCTCTGCGTTAAAAACTCTAAAAGAAGTGTAGGGCTGTATATAATCACCTACATTATGCCAAGGTGACCAGAGATTTATCACAACATTTTCTTTCTTGAGTGCAGCTAAAATTGTTGAACGAGGATTGTCACCGTTAGAACTTGAAAGAGTTTTAATATATACACCTGTTAAGTCAACCATTGCCATTTTACAAATGAGAATTTAGTAAATAAAGATGTTGTAGTTTTTGATGAGTGTCAATCCTTATTAAGATTGAAGAGAAAAATTCTTCGGTGAATAATGTGCCAGATGATGTGTTTATTCTAGACAAAAGTGGGATACCATACTATAGTAGGTGCTTTGGGGGAGAGACATGTAAAATGAGACCAGATCATACTTTACAAACTGGATTTCTAGCTGCATTATATGCCTTTTCAAAGGAATCATATGGACAACAGGAGATTAGAACAGTTATTTTCTCTGATCTAAAATTGCATTTCAAAGTTAACCAAGAAAAAGATGTAATAATAGTATTTACAGCACCTTTAAGTGAAAAAGATGAAGAAGTAGAAGGACAGATGGATATGACACTGGG
>DAOVKB010000089.1:0-4457 GCA_030631995.1 archaeon
CCATTGCAGGATTAGGTGGGAAAAAAGCTTGGAAAGGAACAGATGAACTAGATGCTGCATGGGATTTATTTGATGAAGGAGAAAAGTACGCATATGAAAGAGTTAGCAAGGCACTAGCATCTATCGCTTCTTCATTACCTCTGTTATTCTATTGTTGTGGTAATCCAATGGGAGAAGATTTACTAAGAAATCTCTCTTTTGATAGTGAAAAGGTTTACTTACCAGAAGAATCACGAACTAGTGCATTAAATACAAAAGACGCTTGTAAAATTTTTCTGGAAAAAAATGTCGATTTAATTATTTTTGTGGGAGGGGATGGTACAGCTCGTGATGTTACTTCCATTGTAAATGATAAAATTCCTGTTCTTGGTATTCCTTCTGGTGTGAAGATGTTCAGCGGATGTTTCCTCTATCATCCTAGAGATTTAGGAGAAATTTTAGATGAAATGGTGAATGGTGAAATTGCATATGCTCCTGAAGATGTATTAGATGTTGATGAAGAGCTTTTTAGAGAAAACAAGGTTCAAGCAACAATTTATGGGCAGTTATTAGTTCCTCAAAAAGTAGGTTTGATTCAGGGAGGCAAAATCTCCTCTTCTGTTACTTCAGCTGAAACTTACGATTCTATCGCATATGAATTAATCGATGAGCATAAAATTCTTGACGGTTTAATCGTTTTAGGAACTGGAAGCACAGTATATCATATCTTTAAATCGTTGGAGATAGAAAAAACATTACTTGGAGTAGATCTATTAAAAGATGGAAAGATTCAAGAGACGGATATAGATGAAGAAACTCTCTATCAAAAAACCAAGCAAAAGGATGTTAAAATTATACTTACACCAATTGGAGGTCAAGGATTTCTTCTTGGAAGGGGAAATCAACAGATTAGCTCAAGAGTATTAAAAAGTGTAAACAAGTTTGAATTTATTATTGTTTCTCCGGAACAAAAATTGGGGACAATAGATATCTTAGAATTAGATTTAGATGAACCAACTTCCATTCCCGATATAAGAAATGGATATATCAAAGTCTTAACTGGATTTCATAGGTATACGCTTATAAAGATAAATGTTCAACTCACTGACTAAATCTCCTCTCTAAACCTCGTTTTTAGCTCATGAACATCATCATCATATTCTTTCTTGATTAAATCAGTAGTATGACGAAACTCTGTTGCTTTGATCATACTTCTTACTTCTTTTATCTTATCTACTACTTCTCTTTTATATCTCTCATACTTCTCTTCATCTAGAATCTGATTATGAATCATCCCACTAAGAATTAGGGCCTTTTCTATAAAAACTACAAAAGGAAAGCAGACATCATAAACTGAAGCTCTACCTTCTTCAGAAATACAAAGCTTAAGATTCCTAGCTATATCTGGTAGAATAACTACATCAAAAAATAATTTCTGACTTTTTTCATTTGCTAGATAATCTAATAGTTGAAGCAAGCTATTTTTCAGTTCTGGTACAAATGCCTTGAAATCTTTTGGTTGAAGTGACAACATATTATCTGCGTCGAACGCAGGTTCAATGGTTTCCTCTTCAATAGTAACTTCAGGAGCTTTTTCAGCTTCTTCCTCTTCTTGTGCTTTTTCCAAGTCTCCCTTTTTAGGTTTTTTCAGTTTCTTTTTTAAATGATAGATTTTTCTTAAATCAAGGAAGACATTATTACCTCGAAAGACAATATTGTGAGTTTCTCCAGGTTCATAAATGTATTTTCCTTCCTTTTCCGCAACAGCTTGAAAAGTCCCATCTTCCCATATTGGAAAAGATATTGTATACGAAATTCGTGCTGTCCCTTCTTTTGAAAACATTTTAGCTGCTGTGATATCTGAACTAAGGTTGTTTTTATCTCCTATTAGAAACACATTGTCAATTCCAGGGTCTTCTCCTTGATATATTACCACAATTTCTACATAGTCATTCTCTTTAACATTTACTGATGACATGTAAAGAGGAAAGTCATCACTACTCATATTACTCACTTCTATTAAATTGTTAAATCAAAAAAAGGTTTTCGGAACTGATAGCTTCAAAAAAGTAGCTAAAAGTATCTCCTTCCAGATATATTATTCAAAAAAACTCTGAAGTTTTTCTATAATGTAATTGATATTATCATCTGAGAGGGAAGTTACCATTGGTAGTTCAAAGTGTCTCTCTGCGATTAGTTCAGCATTAGGGCAAGAAACTGAAGTATAGTCTGGGTACTCTATAACTTTGGAAAGGTGCCATTTTGATAAATCCTGATAGGACGGTTGCTGATATGATAAGACAGAATATATTGTACGGGAACCAATGTTATTAGATTTCAGATATTCAATTATTTGTTTTTGAGTGATATCTTCTTTCCTAATGCATGGGGCCATAATATAATCTGAGTGCTTATGCCCAGGCAATAATTTTTGTAATCTGAGATTCTCTGAATCCTTAAGTAATTCTCTGTATTTATCTCCATTATAATGTCGTTTTGACATTATCTCTTCTGCCCGGTCCATTTGGACATTCATTACTGCTGCTGTCATGTCTGTCATTCTATAGTTGAAACCGATCAAGTAATGTGAGTATCCTCCATCTGGACTTCTTCCATGGTTCTTTATACTTGTAATTTTCTGAAACAGTTCCTCATCATTAGTTGTAATTGCTCCTCCTTCACCACCCACTAGATTCTTAGTTCCGTAAAAGGAATAACAACCAATGCTACTAAAATTACCGACATGTTTTCCATCTATTGTTGCACCATGACCTTGAGCACAATCCTCTATGACAAGTAATTCTCTATCCTCTGCTATGTCGCTTATAGCTTTCATATCGCAAGGATTTCCAAAAATATGAACAGGCATAATTGCTTTAGTTTTATCTGTAATTTTTTCTTCAATTTTCTCTGGGTCAATATTGTATGTTTCAACATCTACATCTGCAAAAATTGGAATAGCACCTGAAAAAAGGATTGAATTAGATGATGCAATAAATGTGTAAGGTGTCGTAATTACTTCGTCTTTGGGACCGATGTCTAAAGCAACCAAAGCTAAGTGTAGTGCACAAGTTCCATTAACAACTGTTGTAGCAAATCTTGATTCAGTGAAATCACAGAATTTTTTTTCAAAAGCACGTGCATGTTTTCCTTCAATCAGGAACTTACTCTCTACTACTTCTTTGACTGCCTGCAATTCAAGTTCTTTTATGTCAACATCAACTACTGGTATCATTATACTCACATAGCAATAATGTTTTTTACTAATTTTGAGTAAAAATAAGTCCTTATTAAGTTTTTGGTAATATTGCTGGTTCTAAAAACAAAATATTATTCATAGTAAGAACGTGAATTGTAGATAAATCCTTTTAGAGATAAGGGTATTTTGATTTGATTCAATTTTACTTTTCTCTCTGGATGTTCTAGTAAAGCCCATCTCCGATTTACTAGCGAACCAGGATTAATCATGATAGAATCTTTACTGATATCATAATTAGACGATTCATGAATATGTCCCGCAATAATGTAGTTATAATTTGACTTGAGAATGTGGTCACTTATTTCTCTACTGCCACCATGTGAAGATTTGTGTGGAATATAGTCAAGGCTAGTATTAAGAGGGGGTTCATGGAACAACCCCATCCGGATATAACCATCTTCCTTTGGATATTTCTTAATTTTCTCTTCCAATCCAGATAGATCCTGGATAATTTCATCTGTATTTTTTTCACCAGGTGTTTGAAAAGATGTTCTGTAACTTGCTGGTGAACAATAACCATAACCGGAAACTACCCATTTCTCATACACACAGACTGAATTGCCAAGATAGAATATATTGTCAGATTTTTCTGATTCTGTCGAATACATTTTTCGAACTTCTGCAACTTCGCTATTTCCGTGTGTAAAGAATATAGGCTTTTTTAATCCAGAAATAATTTTAAAGAACCGTTTAGCGGAAGAAATCTGAAATTTAGTAAACTCTTTGAGATATTTTCCATACACTTCGTTAGCATATCTCTCTCTTGAAATTTTCATGTTCCTTGTTATTGACTTTAAAATAAGAGGATAAGAAAGAGTGTCTGTAATATCACCTGCTATGAAAATCATATCAAATTTTCTAAGCTTTGGAATCAATTTCCTTAGATATATCAAACAGCCATGGATGTCACTTAAAACGGCTATTTTCAAGATATATCACCGAATATTTCTCCTGCTCTTTGTTCTATTACCTTAATGAAATTCCTGTTTGTTATATTTTCGACAATCCAATATACTTCTTCATCAAATCTTCTATCATCTTCTAAAGGAGAAATTTTCTTCCGAATAAAATCATACACTTCTTTTAAAGCAACAGAGATTTTTCTATTTTTTCTGAATTCAAGAGCTTGGCATGCTGTATAAATTTCAATCCCTAGGATGTCTACTATGTGCTTTGTAATTTGATATGCCTTTTTGCTCGCGGTTAACCCCATAGAAAC
>DAOVKB010000025.1:0-15454 GCA_030631995.1 archaeon
AGGGTTAGAAGTGTTGAATGCAACAAATCCAGCGTCAATTTATGAAATAAATCAATGGAATAATTTAGGAAACTCAGATATGCGAGATATAGATTATTCCACAATGGGAGCAGGTCTTCCATTTGATGCCTTGTATATTGCTAATGGTGTATATGGAATAACCTATGCTAGAATAAGCGATACAATTGGTACAGAAGGAGACATAAGTACAACTATTGAAAACAAAGCATTAAACGGTACTGCTATTGCAATTGATGTTAACGATAACCAAAGGCATGCGTATGTAGCACTTGGTACAGACGGCATCAATATTGTAGAAATTGAGCAGGCTACAGGTTATTTAGGTGATGTGTTACATTATGATGCAACTGATTTTCCAAATCTCAAAAACGTTATTGATGTCAAAGCAAAGGGAAGCACTGTTTACGTTTTAGATCAAGTTGAAGGATTACTAACCTTTAGTGTTGATTTTGATGGTATTCTCACAGAATTAGATCAATTCTCCTACGATCCAGCAGAGACTTATTTCAGCAATCTCTATATTGATGAAGATACAGCAAGAGCTTATCTTGCACAAGGTGATTATGGGTTCACAATTGTAAGTACAACTACACCTGCAACTCTAACAGAATCTTACAGATTTAATGGAACTGACCATTTAGGTTCAGCATATGGTATTTTTGCTAATCTAGATGATATTTACCTTGCTGATGGTTCTGAAGGTCTTATTCATCTAGAGTTAGGAATTGGTGGTGCTTTTGAAGAGATTGAAAGAGATGAGTTACATGCATTCGTTGAATGTTGGAGACAAGATTCAAAGATCCGTTTTAACGATTGGACACTAATAGAATCAGATTTACACTTTAACGAAACTTATGATAATTTTGCAGTTTATCCTTATGCGGAAAAAGGTTATCGACAACAATGGAGCGAATTCTTCTTCAGACCATTTGCGTATTCCTCTCTAACAGATACAGCTATCTTCTATGATCAAGATGTTTTAGTTTATTCTGCTCAAGCTACCGTACCACTCAGACAGTTAGCTATGACAGACATTTATTGGATGATATCTTCCAATTACTTGAACTCCAGTTTTATGCACGTAGGAAGATGGAATAGAATGTATGATATTGATTTCAAACCTAGTGATTTCAAGCTTACACACTCTCTCCCTGGATTTTCCAGAGATCCTTTCCACATGCAAAATATGAGAGCAGAGCCTGTTACTGGAAGTGTTATTCGAAGAGAAGATAGAGTACAGTACTGTACAGGAGTGCAAGGATTTTCAGAAGCTTATGCTTTTCTTAATGAAACTATATATGGCTATTATGATGTCGTTAACGAACAATGGATTATAGATCCTGATGATTTATCTGAAGGTGATAGATACAGAACATGGCATACAACTAATCCTGGATTAACAGGTAACATGGGAACTATCTTCTGGGGAGAAGATGTTCACACAGCAAGTATTGAGTTCTATAATTACCTTTTGGAGACCTTCTTAAATGATATTAATAATGCAGATGCAAACCGTACCATAGGTGCTTTTGCCTCTCTATTCTTAGTCACAATTGGTTTCGTAATTACTTCGGTTGTTCTTTATAGAACTGGACCTAAATTCAAGAAATTGTAACACCTTTTTTCTTTTCTTTTTCCATTTTCTTAATTTTAACAATTTTTGCCGGTAAAATTCAACTTTAAATATAGATAGCTGATTCTGTAAATTATATACTCGTGTAAGACTATGATTAATGTAATATAATAGAAAGTTAAATATGAGTCATAATTGGGGTAGACAACGTGTCTGAAAATTCTATTACAAAAAAGATGTCTGCAGCTGCTTTCTTTAATGAGAACAGAGCTATTGCAGGCTTTGGAAATTCTATGAGAGCGGTCTTTACTAGCATAAGGGAACTAGTTGAAAATGGCTTGGATTCAGCTGAAAAGAGAGGTATTAATCCAGTTGTTAGTATTGATTTAAGAAAATTATCCAGTAGGGAAATTAATGAGCTATTGGATGTAACACAGTACAAAAAACTGGAAAAGCATTTAGATTTTCTTCAGCTTTCATGTAGAGATAATGGTGTTGGAGTTCCAGGTAATGAGATTGCAGACCTATTTGGGAGAGTTTTAACTGGAACCAAATATGGTGTGATTCAGACACGTGGAAGATTTGGACTAGGAGCAAAAATGTGTTTGCTCTATTCAATGTCTTCTGTAGATCTCCCCGCTAGGATTCGGAGTAGGTATTTCATGGACGACATCACTCATGAAATGCATTTGATGATTAACCTGGAAAAGAATGAACCAATAATTATGGAACAACATGAATATCTCCCAGGAGACCCTAATTATTTGGAAGAACCTGGATTGGAAATTTCAATCACCTTTACAGGAGCTTGGAGATTAGCAAAAAATAGTGTGAAGGAGTATTTCAGACAGCTAGCAATTATTACCCCTTACTCAAGCTTCAAAGTAAGATTACCTGGTGACAAAGAGGGAGAAACAGAGGATCTGGATTATGATAGTGTTGTTGATGATATGCCTCCCCCTCCTCAACCTGTTAAAATTCATCCCTGGGGGTGTGATATTACACAATTTAAAGCAGAATTAGCTGTGACTAGAAGTAAGAAATTGAAGGAATTTCTAGCTACACAATTTATGGGAGTGAATGAGGAAATAGCTGAACATTTCTTCCAGCTCCTAGAGATAGATCCAAACAAATCCCCAAAAGATATCACCTCACATGAGATTCGAAGAATTGTTCATGAAGGATTCGTGAAAGCATATCAAGAAGCTAAAGATGTAAAGAGAAAAAGAGATAGGGTTTTTCAATTTGATGCACCAAGAGGAACAGCTCTTTCTCCTCTAGGCGCAAACAGATTAAGGAGAGGTTTGGAAAAGGAATTACAACCAAAATTCGTAGAAGCTCTAACTCGAGCTCCAAAAGCTTACTCTGGACATCCATTTGTTATTGAAGCAGCATTAGGATATGGTGGAGGAGTTGGTGAAGCATCACAAGTAAAAGGTGCAACAGTAACAGATAATAAGATAATATATCGTTACGCTAATCGAATTCCACTTATTTTTGGGGCAGGGAACGATGTTATTACACATGTTGTCTCTTCAATAAGGTGGAATGACTATGGTCTTACTAGACAATCTGATCCATTAGCGATTGCTGTTTCATTAGTTAGTACAAAAATACCCTTCCCAGAAACTAGTAAGGAATATATTTCCATTGTTCCAGAGATTGAAGAAGAAATTAGATTAGCTCTAATGCAACTAGGAAGAAGATTAAAGACCTTTCTTAGTAGAGCTAAAAGAAAACGAAGAGAACATGCAAGATTATCTCGTTTTGTTAGATCAGCTCCTATAATTGTTGAGAATCTAACAAAAATATTGGAAGACGAAGATCTGAGTTATACTGATTTCAGGTTGGAATCAGATAGAATTGCAGCAGCACTTGCTCACGGAGCAACGAAAAAAGTCAAACTTTTCATGCCTTTAGGAAAACGACTTTTTGGAGCTAATGTGTGGTGTCCTTCGAGAATACAATATGCTTTGAAATCAAAAGACATTGAGTCTGTTGCAGATTTTCTTATTACTCCTTCAGAAGAACTTGTTACCCTTCTATCGCTCTCTGATGAGGATATTTATAAAATAAAATTGAGAACAATATCAGAACTAGATAGGGAAGGTATGAGTCCAGGATTTGATCCTAAAATCTTTGTGAGTAGAACCATAGAAAAAAGATTTGCTTCAGATAATGGAAAATCATTTGACTCCTTAAAGGACTCATTGTATAGACGATGGATTCAAAATAGCTATCATTACTTTGCTACAGATTACAGAAAACTTCAATCAGTTGCTGGGTTACCAGAGAAGCTTTTTGAAAATATGAGGGAAGATTTGCTACATCAGTTTTTACTCAACATGAATAAGAAAAATAGTGCTGCAATTTCCTCTGAAGGTAAGCAATTAATAGCATCCTTGACTAAAACAGCAGATCTAAAAATACAAACATTATTCCCATCGTTTAATTACTTAAAGGATAATTCTAAAGGCTTAATTGCCCAAGAAACAACTATCGAGGAGTTTATCTTTCAAACTAAACTACCTTTTACTATAAATTATCAAGCAGAAATTACTGCAATTTTAGTTAATTATATGAAAAATGTTTATTCCCAATTATGTGATAAATTCCCAGATTTTGCTAAAACAAATATCACTAAAATGACTCCTGATTGGACAGATGCATACACTAAAAACGCTTTCCACAGGAGAAAAATAAAAACAATCGAGGATTTTCTGAATGCTAATATTGATGATCTAATAGTAATCAAAGAACTTGAAAGAAAACTCTATGCATCTTTTATGGATATCCTTTCTTCTTCTCCAAAGTCTATTTCTTTATCAAAGTTACAATTTACAACAGATGAAGGTTTAAAACAAGAAGAATCAGAAGTTAAGAAGATTCTAACTACAAACAAGATTTCAACATTATTAGATTTAATTTATTTACCTGTGGATTCAATTTATAAAAAGAAATTTGCATCACTTCGAAGTTTCTTACTTAAGGAATCTAAATATAAACTCCTATCTCATATTAGGGAGACCAAACAGGATAAAGATCTCTCTCACATAAAAATCATATCTCTAGATATTGAAAGAGAATTGACTGCTCTTCAGATTTTTACAACCTCTTCTTTCTTGGCTTATCCTTCCCCACACTTACGTAAAGTTGGTTTACGTAAAAAAGATATAGAGTGGATTAAGAAGAAACTAGGAACACCTATACCCTCTTGGATTGATGAACCTGAGTTCTTTAAAATAGAAGGAATTGTTACTTTAGAAGAGCTGTTCTATAATCCTCCAGAAGCATATTCGTTATCTTCTGAAGACAAGAAAAGGTATATAGAAATCTCATCATTCCTCCGAACACCTCTGATTTTTGCTTTTCCCTCTCTTCGTAAGAATTCCAATTTGCTGTATGATGTGGGGATGAACTGCATTGGTCGTTTCATACTATGGAGTAACAGTGAATTAGCAGAAATTCTAAATTTATCGGAAATAAAAATAGAAGAATTCAAGAAGGCTATTTCAGCAGAGGAAATTAGTAAGAACAGAGCTACATTTGGAAAAGGGTCTATATTATTGAAGAAAATGTTTCCAAAATTCATTAGTTATTTTGATCAATTTGAACATAATTTACAGGATCTTTTCAGTGTCTACCCTACTGAAAAACCATCATTAACTCAAGATTTTTGGAAAAATTTTGAGAGTCTGAACAAACTTTCTAATCTTGAACTAATTGAGCTTACTCAGATATATTCTAGTAAGTTCAAAGAACATCCTGAATTGAAAGATACATTACTAAAGTTAAAATTACGAAATATTGTAACAATTAGACAGTTTTTAGATTTACTTCCTGAGATAATTGAGTCAGAACTTACTTCAACAAAAGAAAGAAAGTTAGCTTTGAATTTATACAATAAAATTAAAACAAGAGATATCGAAGAAGAGAGCGAATTTAATCAACAAATAGTTCTTATCAGCGAATATGATGAGTTTTTGCGAAGCCTAGCTCTTCCGATATCTAGAATTAGTGGTCTCACTTTGGATGATTATGATAAATTGAGAAATTATGGTATAATAGCCATCCATCAAATCTTTGATTATACTGTTGCAGAATTAGTATCCATTCTTGGAAAAGAAGAGGAAATTATCAATCAGTTGTTTGATAATTTTTCAATTCTAAAACAAGGAACCTTTTTCTTTGAGAAAAAAGGAAATAAATATGAGTCCTTAGTTTCATTTGAGTTTGAAGAGTCTGAAAGATTCTCCTCTCCCGAGATTGTTTCTTTAATTCTATCTGGATATGATACTGTAGACAAAATCTTCTATCTTGCAAATCCTCTCACATTCTCATCAGCTTTTGTCAATTGGAATGTGATAGAAAAGTTTAGGAAACTTCTACGATCTCCATTAACCTTAGTGACTTGGGAACAGGAGATTAAGAGAACTGTTAAAGATGAAGAAACGGAAGAAGACAAATATATAGATGATATACAAGTTTCTACTTTATCTACACAACAATTGAACACCCTTCGTAATCATGGAATAACCAAAATTATTGATTTATTAGTAAGTCAACCCTCAGATTTAGGTGATTATTTAGGTATTAAAATTGAAGAAGCTCAATCATTGCAAAGAAATGTACGAATAAGTGATACTGGAATAGATCTATCAGAGCTTGGAATTTTAGAACCTAGGATTGTAAGAGAATTAGATATACATAATATAGTCACAATTGAGGATCTTTATTTCTCAACTTCAAAGGATAAATGGACAATAGATTCTCTACCTTGGGATGTTATTGAATCTTTTAAAGCAATCCTGAACCTTCCACTTAATCATATATCAGATATGTTAGATCCAGAGATTATCGAAATACTAAGAAAAGCTAGCATATCCACTTTACTAGGTTTCATGTTATCTTCACCAGAAGCACTTATGGAAAAGACAGGAATTGCTAATGAAAGATTTGAAACTATAAAGAATGCTTTAGATTTATCAGATATCTTCGGTTACTTTTCATTACCAGTTTATTTCTTACCATCTATATCGTTTACCAATACTGAAATTCTTAGAGAAAATGGAATTAAAACTATAGCAGAATTCATTATGGCTCCTGCTCAAAAGATTAGTAAATTAATTAAAGCTCAACCAGATGAAATCAAGGAAAATATAACCTCTTTGACAACATCTAGCATTCAAGCTCTCTATGAAAATAAAGGTATTTTTGCCTTTGAAACACAACTGTTTGATAAACATGAACAAAGAGTACTAAGCAAAGATTCAATATTTCAATTTGAACGTTTTCAAACAATACAAGAGCTACATTATTCAACAGAGGAGCAATACTATTACTCTAATCCAGAAATATGGAAAAAAATCTCAGCAGTTCAAAAATATCTAACACTACCACTAAAAATATTCACAGAGATCTCAGAGTATTCAATGGAGATTCTTGAGCAAAATAACATTGATTATGTTTATCAACTGCTTTTCATCCCTGATGCAGATCTTACAGATCCAGTTCTGTTCCGTGTTGTATCCACATATTCTTCGAAAATTATCATAATGCAAGCTTTTCATTACTTTGCTAATCTCCCAGCCACTGTATATAACTCATCTTATTTCAAGAAAGTAGTTCAAGATATAGAGAATAAAACGTTATTTGATGTAATTACCGATAATAAGGTGATAAAAGACTTAATGGGGAAGGATCAACAATATCTAACAGAGAATTACAATTTAACTTTAATTAGATCAATTCTAGAGCTTCCTCTAAGAATCACTCCATTCTTTACTCGAATCAGAAAAGCAAGACGAGAAGAATATAAAAACGTAATAATTGGAGATGTTTTCGAAATTGATTTTGAAGAACATTCAGCTCTTCAACCATTTTACTCACGCTTATTGGAAAATGATTCGTTAGATAGATTAATCATGGAACTAGCTATACCAATTGCTTCCATGGGATTACCTCGAAAAATCGCTCTTAAATTAAGTAAATCCTCAGTTAATACATTAATCGATTTCTTTTCAATTCCTGTAAAACAAATTTCCGAAATAACTGGCAACTCTCAAAAAGAAATAAGAGAAATAAAAGAGGCATTAACCTATTCTGATATAGTTGCTTTCCGCTTATCTCAAGCTCATATAGTAAGACCTTCAAAGTTCTTATCAGAAAAGAAAATAGAGGAGCTAAAAGACATAGGTATTTCTGATATTGAATCACTCTTCTACTCTGCAAGCATTATGGGTATCTCAGAAGTTCTTTCGATTGAAGAATACAAGAAAGCAAAAGAGCTTCTTTCAGGGTCTATAAGATTTATTGGATTTCTTTCATATGATGAATTGAAACGACTGGAATTTCATGAGATAAATTCAGTAATTGATCTTGCATTAGTAAATAAGGATGAGTTGCAGCAGATTACTCAAAATCCAATTTATCAAGAGTTTCATGCATTAGATCTTATCTCTTTTGATGAACTTGCTGAAAGACGCATAAGTTCTGCAATTCCTCTTTCAGTATGTCCTTCTATAGAAGAGGATTATTTGGAGAAACTAAATGATATTGGAATAAACTCAATCCAGGATTTTATCTCTCGCATGGAAGAAATAAGAGAGTCGCGTCCTGCTTTAGTAAAACTGGACATCTTCCGAGAAGTTCAATTATATCGAGCCTCTGTTGCATTCATAGGCTTGGATAATAACCAAGTTCGTAAGCTGATTTATTCTGGAGTAGGGGATATCCTTTCATTCATAACAGAAGATATCTCTACAATTGCTCTTCTTCTAAAAATGAGTGAAAAGAAAGTCCAGCGATTTCTAGATCGTATAACACCTGAAAACCTAATGAAAGAGGTCAAAAGAAAGGGAATAAAACTAGAAGAATTCAGTGTTTTATCAAAAGGAAAGATCAATTCATTACTTAGAACTGGTAAGGAATATGTTCAAGATCTGTATAGCTTGAACTATCAAGCTTATCCCTCTATAAGTGTTTCAGGAGATTACATGAGAGATTTTCTCAATGCATGTCATATCTCTGTTTATAGAATTAAAGAGCTTTCATCAGAGGATAAACTAAGATTGATAGGAGAAGGGATTCTTAGACTTATAGATCTATTTAATAGCTCAGATAAAGATCTCAAAAGTGCATTCGAGGGTTCTGTTCCTAAAGAAGTAAATAAGATTAGGAAAGGTGCTTTTACTCTCTCTAAAGGTGCTCAATTAAAGCTAAATGAACCTATAATTCTGTTATTAAAATCCTTAGAATTTGATCCAACTAAAAAGGCTGCAGAGGATTTATTTGGTTTCATACCTGAGGCTTTAATGCAACTAACAGAATCAGACAAGATTGTAAAAACCTCAAGCATTGCGTTCATCGAACAGCTCGTCAGCTTCTTATGTTTGAATGTATTATCAATCCCTGGCATTAGTATTCCTACAAAATCAGTTTTGTGGAACAAAGGGATAAAACATGTTATAGAACTTCTCTCACTCAATTTAACTGAGTTAACCGGTGTCTCAAAAGAAACAACATCAGAAATAAGGATATTCCAGAGAGAGTTTGATTTAAGTAAGAAAATGTCTGAAACATTTTCACAGTTTATAGATCATTCTTTATCGTTCCCAAACAAGGCAGAAAGACAATTTATGAAATATGGATTATCAAGCGCTTTATTAATAACCGATTTCATCCCCCATCCAGTTTTTGAGCTAGATGATGTTGAGAAATCAATAATAAGAATCGCAACTTCAAATATGTTTAAACCAATCTCCTGGCTAACTTCTGACTTGTCATTAAGTGTTAAACAATTGATCTCTCTCGCTCAACTAGGTGGGATAAATATAATCTCAGGTTTATTGCTTTTATCTCAAAATGAACAATATCAGAGTTTGTATTCAAAGATTACAGAATTTTTGAATAGCAATATTATACAATTCAGTCCACCAGATTGGGCAATTAAACTTGAAGATACAAAAATAATCACTGACCCTTCTGTTCTAAAGAAACTAAAAGATGAAAAAATAATCTATTTAGATGAACTACTTTCACTCGATAGCAAAATTGTTGAAAATGAAAGCTTACTAGCTGATGTTTATTCCTTGATTCTCTCTCTGAAAAGCCTTCCCTTGTCTTCAGTTGAGAATCTTACTGCTAAACAAATTGATATGTTAAAGAGTCATGGAATAAAGAATCTTTACCAATTCCTATTAGTTCCTACACCTCTACTCTCAACAATTACAAAGATTCCAGAGGAGAAGATTACTCGAAATAAAACAACTCAAGATATAAAACTTCTAGAGCAAAGTGTTAAACAAACTGGAATGGATTTAAGCCTATTTCCTGAAATATCTCAAGATACAAGAAAAACTTTAGCTGATTACGGTTGTGTTTCGCTTGTTCAAGCTTCGAAATTGAATCTAGATTTATTACCCTTATCAAATGAAGAACGTAACAAAATAGTGAAACTTACTTCATATCTCTTAACACCAATTACTTTAATCGGAAAGTCTCTAAAATTAAAAGATACTGAGATTAAAGATTTGCTAAGTAACGGTATCATAACCTACACAAACTTATTGGAAATGCCCACAAAGAACTGGTCTTCTAGCTTGCATAAACTACTCGACAACCAAAAAGAAGATCCAAATTATCTAGTTAAGCTTCTCAAAAATATAAAGAAACAAGGTATAGGGTTAGAGAAACTAACCTTAGCAGCTAAACTAACCACTCCACTCCTTCAAATAGGTGTTTCTACAATCGAGCACCTGTATTTCATTCCAATTGAATACATTGTGAAGAATACACGATTGAAATCAAGTGACATTAATGCTTTGAGAGATAAACTGTCATATAATATAAGTTACCTATCCACAATTACACAAGAATCCATCGATTTTTGTTATGAAAAAGGACTAACTACAATCATTGAACATCTTATTTTCATGAAGAAACTTCCTAAGAATATTCAAGATGAAATTCTGCATTCTCTCTCATTGATTAAAAGTATAAGAGAATCTGGGTTCGTAGAACCTCTCTCTGAGTTGGAAAATTTGCTACAACAGAAAGGATTTTCGTCATATAAAGCTCTTATAACCTCTCCATCTTTTAAGGAAGATGAAGAGATTTATGCTAAATTTGCTCCTTATCTTCTAGCAAATCTGAAATATCTTGAAGTTGATCCAAAAATCCTGGATAAATGGAAAAAAGCAGATTTCACAATTATAGCTGATTTATTCTTTATGTCCCCTAGTATAGTTGCATCAACAACAAAGACAAAAGTCTCTGATATACAAAATTTGATTGATAGTTTTAAAATCGATAATATTATCCAGAAGATTGATACAATAGCTGATAAGATTGCTGATGAATTCTTTTTCTTATCAACAGCAGATAGAAATTTCTTGAGATCGATTGGAATTTATTCTCTTGATGATCTTGCTGAAAATTCCATTTATGACTGGCTCGTTTCAGAGAAGAAAATACAACAAATACGAAAGAAAACAAAATCAGCTCTGGAAACTTCAATCCTATATTATCCAAGTATATCCGAATATACTCTTTCAGATATCAAAAGAGATTATTTTGAAATGGGAATAACAACAGTGCAGGAACTAATTTCCTCAAGTACTCAAGCTGAAAAGAATAAAATCATAGGATTCATGAAACTATTTTCTGCGAACAAAACAGCTGTTGAAAGCGAATATATATCAATATCACAATATCTTGAAAATGGCAACCCAGATGAATTATTCTCAAAAAAAGTTAGTGTCTCTAATGTAAACACAGTTGTCGATTTAGTCACTGTTTTAGAACAGAATAAGGATTCATTAAGTATATCAGGACATAAAATCAATCAATCATTCCAGAATCCTGTTTCTTCATTGTCTTTTCTTTCAAAATCTGATACTGAAAATCTAGCCTTGAAGAAAATATTCACCGTTGGGGAGCTTATTATCAAACCTAGCTCGTTTTGGACTAATTTGACTCCCGCTTCATTCAAAGAAAAGATAATTTCTTCACTATCAACATTATCATATAAGAAGATAGAAACAGATGTTAGCAAAAAGGTTCAACTAAGCAAAATCAAGATTTTTGATGCTGAAACAAAGAAGGAAACTCTTAAACATTATGCTACAATGGACGATTTGATCTACTCTTTGAAACAGGAAGATTATCCAATATCCAGAGCTTTAGGAAACAAAATACAAAGAAGATTGAATACTCCAATACAATTATTATTATTCCCCAATGTAACAATAAAAAGCTGGCAGAATTTACTCAAATCGATTAAAACAGTTGAAGATTTGTACTTATTAACAAACAAAGAGTTATCTTCAATTCTTTCCCTTAAACAAACTGAAGTTGAAAAACTACGTTATTCATTAGTTGAAGGCAACTTAGGTCATCATCCATTAATTAAAGAGAATAAGTTGTTCTCCAAAAAAGATATAGACATTCTGAAACAGAAGGACATCAAGACGTATGTAGACCTTTTCGAGGATAAAGTAAAACTTGAGAAAATTCCAAATTATATCCTAGATAAGATAAAAATCTTTAAGCAACTAAGTTTGAAAGATTTTGATCCAAATACTGAGTTTTCCTTATCAATATTGGATTTAGCATATTTGGCTCCTAGCATAGATAAAATGACCATGGAGAAAAAACAGCGAGATAGTATCAATACTGTAATTAATTTCATTTTTAGCAAAGGTTTACTCCTATCTCAAATACTCAATCTTGAACACAAAGATCAAAAATTAGAAATGTCAGATACAACTATTGAATATTTACTTCTACTTGAAAAACATAAATCTGAAATCTATGACAAAACAAAATCGCATCTACATTCAAAAATAAATAAGCGATTCAAGGCGTTGGTTCCTTATCTATCAAGATCACCTATTCTTTTAGCTCCATCTAGAAATAGTATCGATCAAGTAGCTAAACTCCCATATAGAAATATTAGAGAGTTATTACTCGAAGATAGTATCAAGATAAAGAAACAGATCTCAGAAAAAACATTCCTAAGAAATCTTAGAAATATATCAATTAATCTTTTAAATGATCTCCAAAAAGAACTGACGAATCTACCTTCTGAATTACTCAGTGGAAGTAACATATCACAATTAGAGACGAATACTATTTATTCAATTGAAGAAGCTATAACCTTTAATAAACAATCCAGAGCAAAGACAAGTTCTCTCTGGAAACTGACAGAAACTGTCTGCACAATGGTTGAAACAGAATTACTATCATTACCACCCGTTAGACAATCCAAGAATATCCAGAAACTTGTATTGGAATTGAAGCTTGTAAGCATCTATGATTTGCTACTTTACTGTAAATCAACAACACCTGAGAGCGATAGATTAAACTGTGTTAATCTTCTACCAAAACTATCATCTACAAAAGTAGAAAGAATGCTAGATGATGAACAGAAGAGATTGTCTAGTTTTATACGTGGTTCAGAATTAACACCTTTCCTCAGAAAACAGAAAATAAGATCATTCGGTACTCTGATCAAACATTTGGAGAGTAAAGAAATTACAGAGTACGAGCCAGAACTTGTTGAAATGGTAACTGCTCTAAGAGCTCCTATCAGTCTATTTGTTAATCAAGAACGATTAGTTTCAAAATTAGAAGTAGCAGGGATAATTCAGGTTATTGATTTTATTGTTGTTCCAAATGTAAGAAAAGTAGTAAAAATGTCTCTGACAGAACAGGAGCAAACAACTGTACAGAAATTACAAAGTTCCTTAAGTCTCTCTTCGATAAAAGATGCGTTGGCGAAAAAGAGTTATTCTGTAGGTAAGATGGGTTTATTCGATAAAAACATAAAAAAGTTATTAACAATATCCGGATATACAACCGTCGCACATCTGAATACCCCAGAAGAACTCATAGCTTCAACTTCAAAATTAAACAAGCTTCAAATTACTAGAATACATAAGCTTCTGGAAACTCCGATTTATTATCTTGCTGACATGATCAAAGTTAATGCTCAGAGTGTTTTTCTGTTGCATGGTAAAAATATTAATAATTTGTGGGATTTATTCGCAACTCCAGTCCAGCAGCTCTCAAAGATAGTTTCACTTCCTGTAAAGGATCTTCGATCACTTTATGCTTCTTTGAATCCTGAATTACTCAAGCAAGCTGAAAAGGATCAAGTCGAAATAAGAAAAACACTTCCACATACTACTGATGGTAATATAGCTCAATTGAAAAGCAGTGGTATAACCACTCTTCAAGCGCTTTTAATGCCAGATTCAGAGATGAAGAAATCAGCATCATTAAAGGATCCAAATGTTAAGAAGCTGATAGGAATACTTGAACGACCCATTGGAAATCTTGAGATAAAACCTGAGATAATTAACAAAATCAAGAAATTAGGAATTACCACCATCAAAGATTTTGTAGTTTATCCAGCAACACAACTAGATGAAAATACAGATCTCAGTTATATGGCTGTTAAGAGCCTAAAAAGCAGACTTCCACCTAAGAAAGTGAAAGCACCTAAGAAAACTAGTGTTTCAAAACCTACTACTAAAAAAGCTACACCTAAAAAGAATGGTTCAACTGTAGCAAAACCAAAAACTTCAGTAAAAACAAAGTCTACTGCTAATAAATCAGTTAAAGCTAGACAGACAACCTTGTTGGATATGACTAAAAGCAACAATAATTCAACAACGGTTAAGAAATCTTCAAACAGTCAAAAAAAGGAGAATAATTGAAAATGCCACCTGAATTTAATTTCATATTTAGAAACTCAACAATTATACCTGCATTAGAAAAACCGATTAGTTTTGATAAAGAAATTTTAGTTAGAGAAATGTATTCATGGGCTAGAGAAACCTTTGATCTCAAACGAGGTTCTTTTGTACTATTTCTCAGAAGTGCAAAGAAATGGTATAAATTAGAACCAACTCGAAAGTTATCAAGATACTCTCTGCAAAAGGAAGCAATGAGAGTCAGTATAAAAAACGCAGTTTCTCTGAAAAAGATACAAGAAGTTCGCAAAGAACTCGATCATAGAATAGATCATTTCATGCCTTTTGGTGTTACTCATGTAGATACTAAAACATCTGAAGAAACCAACAATTTACTTGTGGAATACTCTTTAGCTTTTCTTCAACAGGCAATGCTATCCCCATCCGAAGCTTCATTTTATATACCTTCTAGAGCTGGAACAAATGTAGGATTTGACGAGGAACAAGAACTCGTTCTAATAGGAAGGCAAATGATAGAAAGACAATTTCGTAACCTTGCATCGGTAAGCTCTGTAGAACAAATGACCATCATTATGAGACTTATTCACGATATTCTTGCTAGAGATATTCATAGTACCAAAAGAGATGTATTTTACATGGATGTTAATTCGTTTGAGAAGCAAACTGTCTCTGATTCATTATTAGAGGATTTGAGCGCAATGTTGCAAGTAACTAGATCTTCACTCAACATAAGTGCTTCCTCCAAAGGTATAGTTGTTGGTCGCATAGATTTTAAGGAAAAAGGTGATCCAATTAATTGTAGAGCAATTGGAGCAGGAAAAGCTATTTCACCGAATATAGATGATATTGAAGATTTAGATTCCGATGCAGAATTTGTATTAGTAATAGAAAAAGATGCCGTATTCAATAGATTGGCAGAAGATCACTTTTATGATTATGTGCCAAGTATTCTGATAACTGCCAAAGGACAACCAGATATTGCAACGAGACAGTTTCTCAAAAAAATAGATGATGATTTGAAGCTCCCCATTTTTGCGGTTATGGATGCTGATCCTTATGGATTCGAAATCATGAGAGTTTATAGTGTAGGGAGCAAAGCACTAAGCTTCGAATCTAGTCATTTAGCAGTACCAAGTATTAA
>DAOVKB010000006.1:0-30731 GCA_030631995.1 archaeon
TAGTGTTGAAGGTCAAATTCATAATATTCATGAAAGGAGATAGCAAATGAAAATTCAAAATGAGAATCTGAAATATTTTTCAAGTGTTTCTGAATTTAGAGAATTTCTAATAAAAGCTTATCAATTTGTTAGACAGCAATTCCTACTTTATAATAATAAAGAATCACATTCCCTTGAACATACTATCAGGGTTGTAAATTCTTGTATTAGTCTTGCAAGTAAATTAGATGGGGCTATCGATGTTGTTGTTATAGCAGCACTTTTCCATGATGTTGGAAGACCACTAGAAGATACGCTAGGGAAATGTCATGCTGAAACAAGTGCTGAAACTGCATCTTCTTTTTTGATTCAAAATTCTCTTAATGATATGGTATTGGAAATTAAAGATATAATTCTGAGTCATAGATATAGCAAAAAGATAGAACCTACTACAAAAGAAGGTAAAATCCTTAAAGATGCAGATGCGTTGGATGCTTTGGGTGCTATAGGGCTTTACAGAACAATAAGTTATAGTGTAGAACAGGGATATGATCTAGAGCGAGCATTAGAACATTTTGAAGAGAAATTATTCAGGCTTCCAAGTTTGATGAGATTTGACCTAACTAGAAAAATAGCTGAGAAAGAGACAGAAATGCTCAGAGATTTTGTAAAACAAGCAGAAAAAGGAATAGAGAATTCAAACTTTGAAATGATAATTACTAATCTTTCATAGTTACATATTTAAGTGAAAAAACAGAACTTAAATAAGACTGAAACATTACTTTGTAATTGATAATCAGAAAAACGTGGTGTAAAAAATGGCATCTCTTGAATCAGGCGACATGGTTAAAGTAAACTACATTGGAAGAATGAAAGAAGATAATTCTGTTTTTGATACAACTTATGAAAATACAGCTAAGAAAGAAGACATCTTTGACGAGAAAATTATTTATCGACCATTTACACTAATTATTGGAAAGGGTTGGTTGCCACCTGGACTTGAAAAACAACTAGTTAGTATGAAAGAAGGAGATACAAAAACCTTTGATATTGAAGCTAAAGAAGGCTTTGGATTAAGAGATAGATCTAAAATTAGATTGATACAACGAAGAGAGTTTCAACGACATCAGATCAAGCCTAAAGAAGATATGAAAGTTGAGATAGGAGGTCAATCAGGGAGAATTTTGAAGGTTTCAAGCAGCAGAGTAAAAGTTGATTTCAATCACGATTTAGCAGGACATGATTTAATCTATGACATAGAAATAGTGAAGAAGATCACAGATATTACAGAGCAATTTATCTGCTTGCTTGAGAAGAGGCTCCCAGGTGTTGATTTTTCATCTACTAAAATTGAGCTAAAAGACAAGAGTATAATTGTAGAGTTACCTAAGAACACACGTTTTATGGAATATATTCAATTTATAAGAAATGGAGTAACTAGGGACATGGGAGAGATTACTACCAAATACAATAAAGTAACTTTCATTGAACATTATGAAATTGAGAAAAAGAAAAGATAAACCTTTTTTTCAATTTAATTACTTATTTTTTTAGCTTCAACAAGAACTAAATCGTATTTTAATGGACATTCAATATCTTCAATTATGTTCATTATTTTGACTTTCTCTTTTTTAATATAAACTGGAGACATACAATTTTCATAGTACTGACATAGAATTTCGTTGCACATTAGTACTGCTCTGTTGAGCACTATATTTTCCAAGTATTTCTGTTTCCTTACTGAGATAATGTCACTTGTCTCTTCTACGTTACATACAATCATTATTTGATTATCAATCAAGCACATGTGTTCTTTTTCTCTAACTTCAGTTACTTGATACGTAAAATTCTCTTTCAATACATCAACACAAACTTTCAGAAGAGAGCATCGATTACAAAATTGAGTTTTCCCTAGATGTGTAAACTTGTAACCTATTTTCGCTGTGTCTTTCGGTAGTAATGTAATGACCATTGCAGGTAGTCTTTTTTGATACTGTTTTTTAATTTTGAGAATGGTGATAATTATTCTATAACTCCAGTTTTCTCTGCTACTCTTACTGCTGCTTCATGAGTTAAGCCATCTTTACCTAAAATTGTATATCTCTCGGGTCTTATTGTATGTGCAATTGTTAGAGCTTTGATTATATCGTCATCTGTGATATGAAGGTCTTTAGCCCTAACAGGTAAGTTCAACTTTAGCAATGTAATTTTAATTTCTTCCCAATCCAAATCATGAAGATAAGCCATCATTAGAGATCCAAGAGCACATTGTTCTCCATGCAATGCAGGTGTTTTTAGAATAGAATCTAGAGCGTGGCTAAACATGTGTTCAGAACCACTTCCTGGTCTGGAAGATCCAGCCACACACATAGCTAAGGAGCTCCCAATTAGTGAATTCATTACTATTCGACTATAACCTTCTGCTTGGCTTCTAATTAGATCAGCATTTTGAACCACTAATTTTACTGTCATTTCCGCAAGAGCAATAGAGGTAGGAGAGATGGGTTCATTTTTTAATCGATGAGCTAATAACCAATCTTTCAGAGATGTCTGTTTAGCTAGGATATCGCCGCAACCTGAGGAAGTAAACCTAAATGGAGAATCATCTAAAATGTTAGTATCAGCTATTACAGCAATTGGAGGTCGTGCTTGAATCGAGTGTCTTTCTTCTATTCCTTGTAACGAAGCTCTAGAGCTGGCTATTCCATCATGACTTGCAATTGTTGGTATTGATATAAACCTTTGATTAACCTTAAAAGAAGTCAATTTTGCTACATCGATTGGTTTTCCTCCGCCTAAACCAATTACAAAGTCAGTTTTTACCTCATTTAGGAGGATAATTTGTTTTTCGACTTCTTCTAAAGTGCTATCCTCGATTGTAGATAAAATAACTTTGAACTCTCCATGATCTTCTAAAATTTCCTTAGTTGTTTTTGCATATTTATCTTCAAGAAATTTATCTGTAATAAGAAGACAATTTTTTTCGAGTGATAATTTATCAATTATTTCAGGTAAACTTTGTATCATGTTCGTTCCGAGAGACAAAAGCTGTGGCATCTCTACATGTTTGAATTCATTTACTATGCCAGTCATTATAACAGAAACTTTCGTCAGCTTGTATTAAAGGGATTCCTCTTTTTTTCTTCATAAAGTTCTTTGGTTAACATAATATTATTTCAATTTTAGGTTCGCTAGTTGTAACGTTTTTAATTCTGAAGGTTTCTGGAATTCCTTTATTGAAAAAGAAATACGATAACAATCCTGAGTTTCAGGAATACAAAAAAAGAACCAATGCTTTCTTTCCCTGGTTTACAAAAAAATAGAATACGATGAACCACAACAATTATTATCTTTTTACAATAAAATTAGATGATTATGACTTCTTCTAGCTCTCATAATGATGTTTATGATATCGGAAAACAATTTGGTTACCAAAAATATATGATTAAACGTTTTATAGAGATGATAGGAGAAGAAGAAACAAAGCAATTATTGTATTTTAATGAATTAGAACTACACAAAGTCATAAGACTCAATTCACTACGAGCATCAACTTCTCAAATCAAGCTATTACTGGAAAAGAAGGGAGTTAAACTAGAGGATATTAAGGGATTACCTGAAGGGAAAAGAGTTGTAAAATCTTCTGTACCCATTGGAGCTACTCCAGAATACTTAAATGGCTATTATATGCTTCAGGGTAAGAACTCAATGCATCCTTCTAGAGTTCTTAATCCTAAAGAGGGTGAGCTTGTCGGAGATTTTGCAGCAGCACCAGGTGGGAAAACTGCGCATCTAGCACAACTCATGCAGAATAAAGGAACTGTTTTAGCTTCTGAAATAAGTTCAAATAGATGCCGAATTTTACGTTCAAATCTTGCACGAATGGGAGTAAAAAATACAATTATCATGAATATGGATTCTAGAAATATTTCTTCACTTAACCTAGCATTTGATAAGATTCTTCTTGATGCCCCTTGTTCAGGTTCTGGAATCATTATCAAAGATAAATCAAGAAAACAATCTAAGAGTATAGAGGACATAATGAATTATCATATCAATCAGGTATCTCTACTCACAGAAGCAATAAAAACTCTTAAGCTAGATGGTGAAATAGTCTATTGTACGTGCTCACTTGAACCTGAAGAAAATGAATTAGTTATATCAAAGATACTTGAACAAGAAACTGTGCAACTTATTGAAATAGATTTGGAAGGAGATCTAGGAATAAAAGACTTTGAAGAGTTTAAGATAAATCCACAGATAACTAAAACAAGAAGACTTTACCCTCACAAAACGAGAGGTGAAGGATTTTTTATTGCAAAAATGGTGAAATTGTAATGACAGAGAAACAATTAAGCTTTAGAAGAGCTTCTACAGAAGAAGAAAAACTTGTTTTCAGATTTATTGAAAATCAATTTGGTTCTTTGTCTCTTAATGCTCTCGAAAATCAAATTCTTTGGATTAGAGAAGGAAAGGTGAGAGAAGCATACTCAGTTCCACAAAAAGTGAGTGAAGTACTAGATGAGGTTGAGCATGATGTTTATGCCGCAGGAACACCTTTAGGAACTTTTTCGGATACAGAATTTCTACTTGAGATAGAAGGAGCTGCATTAATTTTACCTTTAACAAAAAGAATATTGCGTGTCAAAACAAATCAATTTCTTTATGGAAAACCTATTTTTGTAACCAATATTAAGAACATCGAATCAGATTTCAAGAAAGATGACTTTCTCATAATAACAGGTGAGAACGACCTACATTATGGGGTCGGTCGTGCTAAAATTGATTCTTCAGAGCTAGATTATGCTAAACCAAGTAGTGTGGTAATAAGTGAATATAAACGTAAACCGATGGACAGAGGATGGTATCTACGTGAAGAAAGTTAAGCTGTAGAAACTCTCAAAGGGGGTTCTCTTGCTTCGTAGATATTACCAAATAAACAAAAAGTATTTAAATACTGTTTGAGGACTTAAATTAGTTTTAACTCTTATTATTCACAAATATAAGGACTTATTCTTCTATATATTTGTTTTAAGATTAAACATGAAGGGTTGGATATCTTGAGCTACAAAGAAGTATTAGATCGAACAATAAAAGAAATACATGAAGAACTCCCTAAAAATTCGGAAATATCTAAAATTGAATTTGAAGGACCAGAAGTAGCGGTTTATTCACGCAATCCTCGCGTGCTAGTAGATGATGAAACCATTGTAAAAGACCTTGCAAAAAAACTTAGAAAGAGAATTGTTATTCGATCAGATCCAGAGGTAAGATTACCAAAAGATGAAACAATATTTCTAGTAAACGAGTTAGTAGGTAAAGATGGAGAAATAACAAATATTGATTTTGACGAGCTAGTTGGAGAAGTAATTATTGAAGCACTAAAACCCGGAATAATCATAGGTAAGGCAGGTGAGATGTTACGCACTATTATAGCTAGAACACTTTGGCGTCCTAGAGTAATGAGAACACCCCCTATTGAATCGAGAGTAATAAAAACGATAAGACACCTATATCAAGAGAATTCTAAAAATAGACAAGAAATACTCAGAGCAATAGGTCAGAGAATACATAGACCAATAATATATAGAGATGATACTATAAGAGTTACTGGATTGGGTGGTTTTGCAGAAGTGGGGAGAAGCAGTGCTTTGCTTCAAACAGGGGAAAGTAGTATTTTGATCGATTGTGGAATCAATGTTGGGAGCAATTCACCAAATAATACTTTTCCGAGATTCGACCTACCAGAGTTTGATGTTGAGAAATTAGATGCAGTCGTAATATCCCATGCACATTTAGATCACTCAGGTTTTGTTCCTTATCTATTCAAATATGGTTACAACGGAGCGGTTTATACAACAAGACCAACTCGAGATCTAATGACTATGCTTCAAATAGATTACTTAGATGTGGCTAAAAAAGAAGGGAAGACATTACCATATGAGAAAAAAGATATTACAGCTACAGTTTTGCACACGGTAGTTTTAGACTATGGTGAAGTGACAGATATTTCTCCAGATATTCGCTTAACCTTTCATAACGCTGGACACATCGTCGGAAGTGCCATCCCCCACCTTCATGTAGGTGAAGGAGTCTATAATTTAGCTTTTGCGCAAGATATCAAATTTGCAAAATCTAATCTATTGGATCCTGCTAATGCAAGATTTCCAAGATTAGAGACTTTATTCATTGAATCAACATATGGGAAGCCTCAAGATATACTCCCACCTAGAATAGAATGCGAAAAACAACTTAGAAATATCATTCTAGATTCGATAAATAAGGGGGGAAAAGTATTAATTCCTGTTCTTGCAGTAGGTAGAGCTCAAGAAATCTTAGTTGTGTTAGAAGGTTTAATGAGGAATAATGAAATTCCAAATATACCAATTTACACTGACGGGATGATTCGTGAAGCATCTGCTATCACAACAGCACATCCAGAATTTCTATCGAAATCTCTACGAGAAAGAATCTTCCACGCTGGTCAAAATCCTTTCCTCGCTGAACAGATAAAACAAGTAGCATCAATGGAAGAAAGAGAATTAATAATAACTGGGGATCCTGCAATAATTGTTGCAACTAGTGGTATGCTGAGTGGAGGTCCAAGTGTAATGTACTTTAAATCATTATGTCAAGATTCCAACAATGCCTTGATTTTTGTGAGTTATCAAGGTAAAGGAACCCTTGGTAGTAAAATCCAGAAAGGAATTACTGAAATTCAAATGGTCGAGAATGGGAGGACAGTGATGTATCATATCGATATGGCTGTACACAGTATTACAGGATTCACAGGTCACAGTGATAGAAAGGAGCTTGAGAGCTACATACACAAGGTCACACCAAAACCAGAGAGAATTGTAGTTATTCATGGAGAAGAATCAAAAGTTTCTAAATTTGCATCTTGGATTTATAAAAATACTAAAAGGGAGAGCTTGGCTCCACCTAATGGAACAACAATCCGATTAAGATAAAATTAGAGCTGAAAATTCCATATGTCATCTTTCAGATGATGAATCATTTTAACGATTTTTCCCTTTTTTGTCTTCTCAAATTCTTGAGCATCTATTAGCGACATTCCTACTGCAATGATAGTTTCAGCTTTTTCTTCATGTATTGCTACTATTACATCCTTACGTATGGTTTCATCAAAAAAGACAACTCCTGGAGCCATAACATCTGCTCCATTTGTAATAAATCTAATTGCTCCTACATCTACGATTACTTTTGGAAGTTTCATTGAAGATTCCCGTAAACAATAAATTGATGGTATAAGCAAGTCATTGTAAGAAAAAAACCACATCCTATTTTTTCTTAATAGAACCTTACCCTTATCAGCTCGTGCTTCTTCTAAGTTATCCGTTTTCTGAATGAAATCAACTATTGATTCTCCATAGGTCTCAGATAGTTTCATCTGTAATAGTTTCTTATCTTTTTTTGATAGAAATTTTCTTCCTTTGATTTGCATTCTTTAACCTTCAAAAGAATTATTTTTTTATTCCAATTTCTCAAGGATGGAACTATATGACTCCTTAATTGCTTCATATCTTTCTTTCGATGACATTCCCAGGAGATACATTTGCTCTTCATTTTCAAGTCTTCTTGTGAATTCATCCGTTAACGATGAGATGAAAGTTTCAATTGAGTCTTGGATATTTGAAATTAGATCTGCACCAGGTTCTGGAATAGTATAGATATATTTCAATGTCGGATAAGTGTCTGCTTTTCTCTCTATCAAACCTATTTCCAGCATTTGCTTAAGGTGTTTTTCCACTGCAGGTCTAGATATGTGCAACTCCTTCGTTAGTTCGTCAGCAGTTAGTTTCATAGAACTTAAAAGTTTGAGTATTTTTCTTCTTGTTGCATCTCTAAAAATAGAGTAAATTGTATCTATAACAGGCAACTCGTTTTCTATATCTGACATCGATATTTGAAATAAGTAGGTGGTCTATAAATTATTTGCGTCCAGCAATAAAGAAAATTAAAGGTGGTAGAGAGAGGAAAATTTCTCTTCCAAGTATTTAATATGATATTTAGGTGTAAGTTCTTCTCCAGTGATTTCTTTAACCATATCGAGACAATCCAAGGTTCCACCCCTTTGATGAACATTTGTTTCAAGCCATTGACGGATTGGAGTGAATTTACCATTTTGTAAAGAAATTTTCCAATCAGAAAGATCTTTAGACATTCTAGCGGTTATTTGAGAAGAGATTAAATCACCTATAGCGTAGCCAAAGAAGTAGCCATAATATTGACTAAACCAATGTAAATCTTGCATCACGCCTAGAGTGTCATTTGGGACATTTACTCCTAAGTATTCTTTGTATTTCTCATTCCAAACCTGAGGTAAATCTTTAGCTTCGATTTTACCTGTAAACCAATCCCTTTCAATTTCAAAACGAATAATAACGTGTAAGATATAGGTTACTTCATCAGCTTGAATCCTTATTAAACTTGGAGTCACAGCATTAAGAGCAAAAAAGAAATCTTCCATTGAAACATCATTAAAAACACGTGTAGTATCTTTTTGAAATAATGGATAGTAATAAGACCAGAATTCTTTTGAGCTAGCAATAACATTCTCCAAGAACCTAGATTGAGATTCACCAAAACTTGGTGACGACATTCGATAGACGGGTTGATTAAACCACTCTTCTTTTCCTTGTAAACTATGAATAGCGTGACCACACTCATGAGCCCCTGCAAGAAAAGCTGATAGAACATTTTCTTCGTGATATTTCACAGTAACTCTCACATCTCTAAAACCACAACCAATTGTTAAGGGATGTTCGACTTCAGCTATGTTACCTATTGCATTATCAGAGTACCAGTCATATTCAAGGAATTTTGCAAGGTTTTCTACCACTTGTACTTGAGTTGAACGCGGTACATTTCTACTCAAAAATGATCTATCTGGTTTCAACTCAGATTCTTTGCATTTCTTAATAAAAGGAACTAGGAAAGATTTCACTTCATCAAAAAGTTTGGTTAAACTTTTAACACTGAAACCTTTGTCTCTACTATCTATTAATGCATCAAAAGGATCGTTCATGTTTTTTGATTTAGCTAAAAGAGTAGTTGATTCTATATTGAGATTAAATAACTTTTCTAAATCAGGTAGAACCATCTGAAAATCAGATTTTGCTTTAGCTTTTTTCCATATTTCTAAAGTCTTATTCGATTGAGCTGCAAGCTTTCCGACTAATTCTGGTGGAAGTATCGTTCTCTCATCATAGGATCTTCTAAGCAGTTTAGTATTTCTCTTCTGTAAATCATTAAGGGAAGTATCTTTTTCACATGTTTCAAGTAAAGTCCCCATTTCTGGATTAGTTATTAAACTATGGAGTTTTTGACTAATATATTGAAACTGTTTTGCTCTCTGTTCTACACCAGCAGGAGGAATATGAGTGTTCATATCCCAATAAAGAACACCACTTATTGAACTCAATAGCTGCATTTCTTGATATTTTTTCAACAAAGAATCATATGCGCCTTTCATTTATTTTCATTTTTAGAAAACAAGCGATATTCAAAAATATTATCCAAGGAAGTAGAAAAAGCAGGATGGAACCCAATCATTTGGTTCCAAGATAATTTACTTTGTCACCCAATTGCTCTTCAATACGCAATAATTGATTGTATTTTGCAGTACGTTCTCCTCTTGCAGGAGCACCAGTTTTTATTCTTTCAGCACCTAAAGCAACTGAAAGATCTGCGATGAAAGTATCTTCAGTTTCGCCTGATCTATGTGAAATATTAATTCCCCATCTGTTGCTTCTTGCTAGCTCTGCAGCTTGGATTGCTTCAGTAAGTGTACCAATTTGGTTTACTTTCAAAAGTAAGTAATTAGCAGCTTTTTGATCTATTGCCATTTGAATCCTTTTTGGATTTGTTACAGTTAAATCATCAGCAACAACAGAGATTGCAGGAACTTTCGCATGTAATTTCGCAAAGGAAGTAAAATCATTCTCATCAAATGGATCTTCAATTGATATTATTGGAAATTTGTTAACCAGATCAACATAATAATCGACTAGCTCTTCTCCAGACAACTTCTTACCATCTACCTCGTATAATCCTTCTTCATAGAATTCCGAAGCAGCAGAATCGAGACCAATTGAAATTTGTTTTCCTGGTTTATATCCTGCATCCTTGATAGCATCAACCAGCATTTGAAGAGCTTCTGGTGCAGTATCAACAGGACTACCAAAACCTCCTTCATCCCCCAAATTGATAGCGGATGGACCAAATTTTTTCAAGTTCTTTTTCAACACTTGGTAAACTTCACAAATAGCTCTAAGAGCTTCGGAATATTTCTTGAAACCATGGGGTAGTAGCATGAATTCTTGAATCTTCAGATTTCCTCCTGCGTGCTTTCCTCCATTAATAACGTTTAGCATTGGAACTGGTAAAGTGTTTGCATCTTTGTTTAGATACTTGTAAATAGGTACATTAAGACTATTAGCAGCTGCTACACAGACAGCAAGTGATACGCCAAGCATAGCATTTGCACCAAGATTTGATTTATTATCGGTTCCATCCAGATCAAGCATTAGTTGATCAATCTCTTTTTGTTTAGTAACATCTTTGTTCATAAGCTTTGGAGCGATTTTTTTGTTGATATTATCTAAAGCTTTCAGAATTCCTTTACCTAAGAAACGATCATCTTTATCCCTTAATTCCAAGGCTTCATGTTCCCCTGTTGAAGCTCCTGATGGAACTATAGCTCTTCCAAAACCATTAGAAGTATATACATCAACTTCTACCGTTGGATTGCCTCTCGAATCCAATATTTCTCTTGCAACAATCTTAGTTATGGTAATCATAATTATTCGATAATAGAAAACTATAATCACTTCTTAAGGTTTCTTAAATCACTTTAAGACGAATTTTTAAAGTGTTCAAAACCTTCCTTTGGAATATCAAAATCATTAAATCTGGAATCTTTGATAATAATTCCCTTTTCATCTTCATTGAATTCTCCTATAGAATGGATCAACAACCCCAGTTGTTCTGCTTTTTGTTGAAAGTTTTTGCGTTTAGCTGAGTCTATTGCGAAAATCAATTCAAATTCTTCCCCACCTTTGAAAGCTAATTCAAGAGGATTCAAATTATTGTCCTCAGCAAAGGATAACACGTCTGTATGAATTGGGACGTTATTTACTGCTATTCCTAAATTATTAATCTGTGAAAGATCTGTTAGAGTTATTAGTAAACCATCAGAACTATCCATACAAATGTTTATGTCAAACGAATCAAATAAAGGAAGAAAATCAATACGTGCTATAGGTTCATAGACAGAAAATAAAGTTTCTTTTTTCAAGGATGAAGGAAGTTCTAAATCTTTCAGTAATGTTCTAAAACCCAAAGATGTTAGTCCAAATAAACCAGTTGAATAGATCAAATCTCCATTTTTCACTCCTTTTCTTGGTATTAGTCTATTGTTTTTACAAATGCCATAAGAAACAACATCCAGAATAATATCTGAGCTTTCATTCAGGTCCCCACCAAGAAACTTTGCACCATAATAGGAGCATTGCTCTTTAATTCCCTTGAGAATACTCTGAGCATTTTCAGTTTTTGTATCTGGTTTAAGACCAAGGCTAGCCAAACACCCGTAAGGTTTTGCTCCTTTTGCAATAATATCGCTTACAGACATTGTAACAGCTTTTTTGCCTACTTGTTCAAAAGACATACCAGGCAATACATCGGTCTTAAAAACCAGCATATCTACGTTAATAACCATGACCTCTCCAGAAGGCAACAAGACTGCAGAAGCATCATCATTGAATTGTAACAAGGATTCATCAACTAAATCCCTTATTCTTTTAAGAAAAACTCTTTCTCCTACATCTTCCATTTTCTCATTGCTTACCTTCTTCAATTAACCAGCTCTTCTCTATCTAATGTTCTCATTTGGTAATTCATGAGGATATATAAAATGATTATCTAGATTGATGAAAGAGCAAAGTAGTATATACACGCTATCCTCCAAATAACCCTGAGAGATAGAAGAAATATACGAACAATCCTATTGGCAATGTGATTGCCACTATTGCATTTATCCATGCCATCTTACCAACAACTCTTAATCCAATTGACATATAGATAATCGCAACAATCCAAAGAAGTAGCATTAAAATCCTGAATATAAACATGATAGTAGAGCCATAAAAACCCTCCATGAATGTTCTGAAGGCTTCAAAATCTGCAGTCCCTCCAATACTACCAGGCGAAGGCGTAATGAGTGCAATTAGTATTCCTATAAATTCCCCAACTACTATAGGGGCTATAGAATAACCTACTACAGTTCGTAACTGTTTTGTTGATGCTTCCGAACCCAACATGGAAGCGAATTTAGCCATTAACCAAGTACCAATTACGAACAACAATTTGTATATGATCCACACTATGAAAGGCATAAGAAATAAAGTTATGAAAAACAATAGCAAACTTACTGGAAACATAAAACCAAATCCCTCCTCACCTGGATTTCCTATCTGTATTGAGGAGAATCCAATTCCTGCCTTTATGATAATCATATAGTATCTCAAGGATAGGAAGAGTGAGAATAATAGAAGTAACAAATTTCCTCCTTTTGATTCAGTAGCAAAACCAAATTCTTCGCTTGTAGTAAGCGGATGACGGAAGAAAGCATACACTCTAAGAAAAACTTCTTTTAGTGATGGTTTAAAGACAAATCTTCTGAGCTCATATTCTAAAAGACCAAATCCACAAAAAGGGCATACTGAATATTCCAATGGAACTGTTTCAGTACAGCTAGGGCATTTTTGTGTACTCTCACTCATGGTATTCAATTCTTTATATTCTTTTATGTTTAATATTTCTTGTGGCTAGGTCAGTGCCAAGAAGATTCAAATAATTCAATCAAATTCATAGTGTAAGCAATGTAGAAACTTAAGTTGACTTTTTCCATGGCTTCCTCTTTAAGATTATAATTGCTAAGAAAACCAATATATATGAAAAAGCGTAAGTATACTTTAGATCATATGTTTTTGAGGGAAAACCAAGTTCTAGAGATGACAACGACAGTGAAATATTAAGTAGATAATTACCGAAATAAGATTTTGCACATAGGAGAATCCCAGATTCCTTATCATAATAGAATAACGAATTCTGACCATAATAGTTTGTAGTATTGAATTTGATGATGTCAAAATATCGATTTAAATCGTTGATCTTATGTTCGAAGTTTGAGCTTTCCTCAATGCTTGTATTTGTTTTTTCAACCTGTGTCTTGATTGCTGACCAATCAGAGGAATTGGCAAAAAAACCACCATTCCAAGGGTAAATACTTAAAGCTAAAGCACTCGCAACATCTATATTTCTTACATCATTAAAAGTATAATTTCCAATTGTTAAAGTTCCGTTAATTCCTATAATATCTAAGGATGTTACAGCATAATGTATGTGCTCTCCTTTGGAGATATTCCAATTTCCAAAGTAATATCCTGGTGGCCAAGCTCCGTAGAAAAAATTTGTGCCATTACTTGACTCCAAAACTGTGTAATCAACCCATTCATCGATCTCAATATAAGAAGCAAAACCTGTTTGAAAAATACAAGGAGTAGATGAAATTACTATCAACAGTAAAAATAGACCGATTATTGTAATTTTAGAAGTAGATTTCAACTTAGTATCGAAAAGAAAATTTAACCATTTCAAATAAATCTTTTTATAATAAAGATGTAAAGAAAAATGGCGGACCAGGCAGGATTTGAACCTGCGACCTCCGACTCTCTTCAGCAATGCTTCCGAAGGCCGGCGCCTTATCCATGCTAGACTACTGGCCCATTTTAGTAATCTCATCTTTCTCCTTATTTATCTCTTTCTGAAATAACTAAAAATAGGAGTTGCAGAAAGAATTTGCAACTATTTTTACCTAGGAAGACCGTTTTCCATCCAAGATTTTAGTAATCTTTCAAATTCGCTCTTTTTCTTAATGGTCTTAGTCTGGTAAGCATATATTTGGGACATTGCTAACCCTCCAAGTTCAATATAAGCTTCATCCATATCACATATCGCTGCAACTCTTGCTTTCCAATTCTCATCTGTATCAGCTTGTTCTGCATATGATATAAACAATTTAAGGATTTTTTCGATTTTAGCAGAAACAGCTTTGCCATCTGTAGTTGGTTTCTTTGTAACATCCACTTTCTTAGGTTCTTCAACTGGAGTAGGTTTAGGTTTAGGTTTTTCTGGTTCAGTTTTTGGTACAGATGCTGGTTCAGAGGTTGGTGCAGGTTCAGGTATTGCCTTCTCAATTTCCTCAGGCTCAGCAAAGAGTTTTTCTTTAATTATAGGTTTGGAAGATTCTGGTGTTGATACCGCTGGTGTAGATGTGGGTTGAGATCCAGCTGGTTTTGCTTCAGGTGTAGATTCAGTTGAGGTGGACGGAGTATCAAACTGAATTTGATCTGGAGAAATTGTTTCCGACACTGTTTCTTCTTTAACTTTCACCGGAGTTTCAATTTTGGAAGCGGTTGGTTGAGTAGATGTTGCTATTAGTTCAGTGGGAACAGTAAAACCAATATCTGTTGGTATCTGTTTACCATCGATTACAGCAAGTAAACCTCTTTCTATGTCCTGTATTAATGAACGTAAAGAGGGATTTTCTGATCCAATCTTAAGCATTTTATCTTTGAGAGTTTGACTACTAGCAACCATCATGCTGAGTTTCTTTTTCAGTTCTTGATTTTCAGAAGATAATTTCTCTCCCCCTTCCTCTGCTTCATGTTCAATGTCTCCAATTGAATCCATTAGAGCATGCATTTGCAACTTGAGTTCCTCTCTTTCTGCATTGAATAAATCTTGCTCTAACTTTGTGTCCTCAATTTCTTTATCTAATTTGACTTTTTCTTCTTGTAAAGAATCTCTTTCTGATTGTAAATCCTCAACTACTTTGGAAAGATGATCAAGTTCCGTTGTTAATTCCTTTACTTTATCATCTGATTGAGATTGTTCCATCTTTTCTTGCAACTTCTCAAACATTTTGATTCGTCGCATTGCTAATTGAGGAGTAATATTCTCTTTTTGCATAAAATTAAGAATATATTCCAAATCATGAGGTTGGATATTATACTTCTTAAACAAGTCCTCTATTGAGATTTGAGTTTCTGTCATAACCCTCAAGTGATATTAAAACTGTTAAGATTTAATAAAGTTTAGTTTATTGAAATGGAAAAGCAAATGTTTTTTTATTCGGAATACCAATTATCCAAAGTGGTGTATACATTTGGTAGAGCTTAGAGGATTGATGATAAACAGATTAATTGTTTTATTACAGATAATTATTTTTCCAACATATTTCTACCTGTGGGCATGGTTGGGACCATATCCAAATAGTTTAGCAGGTTTCTTCTTTTGGAGAGAATCAGCGATTAGTCCGTTTGGAGTAACAGGAGATATGGTTATTCTAAAAATTGTTGCACCACTAATTTTTGCTTTACCATTTACACTAGTATCAATTGTTAAATCTACTAGAATTGCGAACTCTTATGAATTAATGTGGAGAGCTTTGGGAAAAGTAAGAATTGATACAAAGATTTTCTACTTTGTAAATGCAATATTTTGTCTATTTTTCTTTATACTGCCATTTGGATCACCAATCATTGCGGTGTTTGGTGCATTTTTCGCAGTAAAACTAATACTGCATGCGTTTGGTGTAAAGAAAAATATTCCAGCTCTTCTTATTGTGATTCCAGGCTTATTTTTGGCAGCCATTCCACTAATGGTAACTATTGCATTTTATAGTGAATTTACTTTAGTTATTCAACCCATTTGGGAAACTTGGGTGCAATTTTCACCTGTCTTTTATGGTGTGGTTTTGTGTTTAGCTTGCGCTATCGCCATAGGTAATTTCTTTATTCTTCTACGAGAAGGAGCATCACAGGTTTCATATACAACAGAAGTTAGCGATAGAATAGGATTGATAATTAAAATTGCTTTGTTTGGGGGAATATTAGCTCTTTTTGGTACTGTGGATAAATGGGAATCAGCAGGTACTACAATGTTCATAATTAACATAATAGCAGTTGCCCTGAGTGGTCTTGAAACTTTTATCAGATGGAGAAAGAAGCTTTCAAAGGAAACAGGAGGAGGAGGAAGAATTATGGTCCTACTCTTTATTGCAGTTAATTTTGTGGTAAGATATGTCGCAAAACCGGAAGCTGCTATTACAGCAATAGTAGCTGTGTCTGCTTGCGTGTTCTTTGTTCTCTTTATTCTTGCTTATAGATATGCTACAGATGAAACACTGTTTGAATAAGAAACTAGACAATTTAAAACAAAATGTACAATTAAACATTCGTAACATAATTTTTATAAGCAAACTTTTCAAACCCTAAACAAATTCTCCAATGCCATAAAGATGTGTTATTAATGAGTGAAGAGCAATTCAATCCTGAGATAACAAAAAAGATCGAAGAAAATACAGAAATACTTATTCAAAAAATCATAGCAGAACAAAAGGAAGAAATTGATAAAATTAACAAAGAGACTAACGAAAAAATCAAGCTAACTGAGGAAAACATCGTAAAAGAAGCAGAGACTGAAGCCGAAACTGTATTCCTGAAAGAGAAAGCTAAGCAAGATTTAGATCTTCGTCTAAAAATTACAAAATTCAGAGATGAAATAGTGGACGAATTCGTTCAGAAGGCGAACAAAAAAATAGAAGCTCTAATAGAAACTAAAGAATATGAAAAAAGTTTGAAAAACTTAATTTTAGAAGCTATTCTTACTCTCAAACAGCAGGAAGTAAATGTTTATTGTCGAAAAGAGGATAAAAGAATTTTATCTAAACAGTTTCTAGATTCAATATCCGCTGAAATAAAGAAAGGACAGAAATTTGACGTTAGGATTAATGTTTCAGAAAGACACATCACAAATATAGGAGGGGTCATTTTGGAAACTAGTGATGGAAAAATCAGCATTAATAACACTTATGAGAGGCGTATAGAAAGGTCATTAGTAGAGCTGAAGAGAGAGCTTTCTTTAATGCTTATCCAAGAAGAAGGTTGAATAAAATGAGTAAAAGATTTGGTTTGAAAGTAGGTTTATGTTTAATTATTGCTTTATTTGCAACTACTCCGTTTTCAAACGTATCCAACGCAAAAGATTCCTTGCCAGCTACAGAAAATACATTTTCCCAAACAGGAGAACTAATACAAGCTTTTAATGGTAACATGTCTGATACCTCTATTATCAGGGGTGATACAATCTATTTTCATGCCACATTAGCTAACTTAGGTGATGAATCAGTAACAGTGATTTCTCTAAATGTAGTATTCGTACATCTAGAAGGAATTAGCCAATTTAATAAGAAGTACAGTGTGGAATTTGATAGGGATCACAGATCAATTGGTCCAGAAGACTCATTTACTGCTACCATGGAGGAAATAATAACTAATGCAGAAGCAAGTTATAATGTTTCAATATATTTTGTTGCTGAAAATGTCTATGATGAAACTAGTGATTTTGGTCCTCCCGCGTTAAACTATACAGCTATTGAAGATGTACTTGTTTCTGTAGTTGATTTGGGAAGTTCTTCTAATGTTATAATAGGTATTGGTATAACATTCGGCGTAATTGTACTAATTGTCATTGGTATAATTGTTTATGGTTGGTTGAAAGAAAAGCTTTCAAAACGAAAATATTAGAGATTATCTTCAAGCTAATTTTACTAACCAACTTTTTGGTTGGTAAACTATTCCTTCTTTTTTTAACTGTAAAAGTATTTTTTCCAATTGTGATTTGGATATATTAAAAAACGAACAATTCCTTAAAATATCATCCAAAATCTCTGTTTTACTTTCTTTTAAAATGAGAAGAACAGTATCAGAAATTGAAGCAGCAGGTAAATCAAGCATTTTAAATTCTTTGTTTTCATGATTTGCTATAGTTTTGGATATATCATTTTCATCCTCTTCCGCTAAAACAAAAAATTTCTCTGCGAGTGTAACAGAAAGTTTTTGTGCATTTAGGAATTTTTCACATATTGAAACACGTTTATCGTAAATGACTGCTTCACCAATTGTATATGTTATTATTTTACCACAAGTTCTACAAAAACGAAACATGTATTCTTCTGGAATATCATTAATAGTTTCACAACTATCACATCGAAAAACTATTTTCATCTCTACACCATTTTCGAACGTTTTCTAGCAAAAATCAAGAAACCTGTATGCCCAATAATTCTTGTTCTTGGTCTAATTGCATTGGTTTTAAGCTGTAATTCTCTTTTTATTAACTCAAGGCCAATGATATCTCCAAAACCAAATTCTTTGAGTTCGTTGTAAGTTCTTTCTATCTGATTGTAAGTAGGAACAAAAATGGAAATTGTTCCACTAGAACGTAGAGAACTAAAAGCATGAGGAATTATTTCTTCAGGACTAGCTAAGTCCAAAACTACCGCATCAACTTCCTCTTCATCAAATCCTTCAGACGCATCTTTTAGTTTAAGGGAAATTACATCATCTAATCCTAATTTCTGTATGTTTTTTGAAGAAGTTTTAAACGCTTGTTCCCTATTATCATAACTGTAAATATGTCCATTAGGCCTTACATAGCTAGCTAAGATTGAGGTTAAACCCCCACTTCCTGTACCTGCTTCAATAACTCTTGAACCTGGTTTTATATCTCCATATAGCAAAATTAAACCCGCATCTTTTGGATAAATAATTTGAGAACTATGAGAAATTTTTGTTAAGAAATCTATTTGTAAAGGCTTGTAAATACTAACTGTAGTAGATTTGCTTGTGAAAATACGAATACCATAAGGTTTTCCTATTATTTCATCAAATTCAAAGAAGCCTTTGTGGCAATGAAACTGTTTTCCACTTTCGACTTTAGTAACCCATCTTTTGTGTTCATTTAGTACAACTAGTACATAAGAGCCATCAGTGATTATATTATCAGTGTTCTTATCAGAGGAAGTCATTTGATACATTTATTATAGAAAAAAAACAATATAAATTTTATTTGGTATTGCGTTTTTTGATATTTTCTTTGTATCTATACGTTTCATTGATACCTTTAATTTCACATAATTAATAATAAAATAAGAAAAAAGGAAAAATTAGAGAAAGCCTTTTTCTTCTAAGATATCTTTTAATTTGGGATATCCTATTTCTTCAAGTTCGTACCTAACTCTGGCAATAGGTTTGTTAACATTCACTAGTCTTGTTATATCTATAGGAGTTGCTGAAACAACAACATCACAATCTGTGTTGTTTATCGTATCTTCAAGATCTTTAAGCTGTTGTTCAAAGTAACCCATTGCCGGTAATAGAGTACCAATGTCAGGATAACGATCGAAAGTTTCTTTCATACTTCCAACAAGATAGGGACGAGGGTCAATTAGTTCTTTAGCACCATATCGTCTAGCTGCTACAACTCCAGCTCCATATTTCATTTCCCCATGAGTTAATGTTGGACCATCTTCTATAACTAAAACTCTTTTTCCCTTTACTAATTCGGGTTTATCCACGAAAATAGGTGAAGAAGCCTCTACAATAATAGCCTCTGGGTTTACTTTTCGTATGTTCTCTTCTAGCTGTATAACATTCTTGTAGTCAGCTGTTGCAATTTTGTTTACTACTACAACATCTGCCAAATTTAGAGTTGTTTCTCCTGGATGATATCGAAGTTCATGTCCAACACGGTGTGGATCCGCTACAACTATTTGTAAATCAGGTTTATAGAAAGAGAAATCATTATTACCTCCATCCCACAAGATTATATCCGCTTCTTTTTCGGCTTCTCTTAGAATTGCTTCATAATCAACTCCGGAATAGATTACTAAACCTCTATCTATATAGGGTTCATATTCTTCTCTTTCTTCAATGGTTGTCTCATGTTTATCCAAATCTGAATAATCAGCAAATCTTTGCACAGCTTGCTTTACCAAATCTCCATAAGGCATAGGATGTCGTATTGCTACGACTTTCTTTCCAGCATCATGAAGCAGTTGAACTATTTTTCTTGAGGTTTGAGATTTACCACTTCCAGTCCTTACAGCACAAACGCTAATTAGAGGTTTAATACTCTTAATCATGGTTCCTTTAGTTCCTAGTAGGGAAAAAGCAGCACCAAGCGCATTAACTAGAGATGCTTTGTGCATCACATATTCATGTGATACATCAGAATATGAGAAAACGACTTCATCTACATCTAGATCTATAATTAACCGAGATAATTCGCTCTCATCATAGATAGGGATGCCTTTTGGATACAAATCTCCTGAGAGTTCAGGAGGATATTTACGATCAACAATATCTGGGATTTGTGTAGCTGTAAAAGCAACTACTTCATACATTTCATTTGTTCTAAAATAAGTATTGAAATTATGAAAATCCCTTCCAGCTGCACCCATAATTATTATTTTACGTCTCTTTATTTCCATAATTATCGCCTTAGCTTCTTATGTTCCGAACTACTAGCCTATCTTAAAAAATTTATGTTTACACAGCTTATTAATACAAGAAGACACTTAGCTTTCCTTTTGTTGCTTTGAAATTTTCTTATTAATTCGCATCTGAATTAAGAAAATTGAACCAATTGCAACAAAAAGACCCAGAAAAGTTGCAACAATTAAAGCTATATTCCTGATCTTCGGTGGTGAATTTTGTGTCGAAAACAAAGCGATTATCATCCCCCCTACACTGAAAAGAAAGGGAGCAGTAAGTGCAAAAGCAAGCATCTTTTTGGTCACTATTGGATCTTTTTCTTCCATTTCATACTACTTCTCTATTCATTAAATATAGATTTATTGTTAGAACTTTGCCAATAAGATATCTGAATTTATCCTCTTAATTTTGAAAAATAATAACAAGCGATTGTTATTACGTGTGAAGCAAGGTAGTCCCTTTTGCCTAAACTTATAGGAGATGCACCTAGATTGTATAATTCCTCTTCTTGCTTCTGTGTAAGGTCGTGTTGACTTCCTAGGACAAAACATATTGAGTTTTCTTTCTCTGTTATTTCATCGTATTCTTCTAGTGATTTTCCCTCTGGTGTAAAATAGTAGAATACGCTATTTTTTGCTAGAGTTTCCAACAGCTCTTCAAAGGAAATCTTCTCATATTTCAGACCATAATCTTTGGGGTTGTAGAGAATAGCAAGAAACTCTCTTACAGAATCCAATTCATTTCTAAGTTCAGTTCTTACTGATGAAATGGGTATGTAAATAGCTGATAATTCATTTGGGTGCGAAAGATATAGGATAAGGTAAATATCCTGGCTTATTCTTTTTTGCCAACGGTAAAGATTTTGTAAACAGCGAGAGATTACATCAACTCTTTCTTGACCACCAACAATGGATTTTATTGTCTTTTTGGTCTCAGATCTGATTGATGAAGAAGGCAAAAGGAAATACAAACTCATTTTTTTCTCTCTCACATGAAATAAAGAAAAATAAGGAAGAGAACTATATTATGAACGTCGTTCTTTTTTGGCTCTTATATTAGTCCGCCCTCTATGAATTGAGCATGAAATACAATAATAGGTAATTTTTTGTTGTCGTGGAATATGTGCTCCTTCAGCTCTTAGTTCCTTTGCAAGTCTATAATCAACTGCACTAGTATAGATAGTAAATTTCTTAGCTTTATCAGTTGGTATGAGGGCTCCACAACTATGACAGGTTTTCATAGAAGCGCGACCGCGTTTTCCCCCTGACCTTCCCCCGGATTTACGTTTCTTAGGCATTATATTGTCACCTTCATGAAAATACACCTATCCCCCAATGTCTAGAGAATGCTTTTAAATTTGTTGAATAGAGAGCTGTAAAATTAGCTATTCGTTTTTAGTTTCTTTATCGAAAAGCTTATTGAATGTTTTTTGTATATAATTCTCGGCTTCTTCCATAAGTTTATACCCAAGTTCTGTGATTTCGTAGTACTTTCTATCTATACGCTCTATTTCGTTTCTCATTTCAATTTTTCTAACTACACCCTCTCTCTCTAGTAAATACAGGATTGTATAATTTGTGACAATTGCTGGACTGAAGCCAAATCTATTTTGAATTTCTTGTTTCAATTCATAAGCATATTTGGGTCCCTCTTTCAGAAGTTTCAAAACCCAAATCCACAAGAGATCTATCGTTAAGTTCTTTTCCAATCTTAAGAAAGCCTTTGAGTTTTTCGCTTCTGTCAATATATCGTTCTCAGAAGAAGTCATCTTTTAATGAAATTCACCACTTGTTTAAAAGATTTAAGTAAATAAGAAGGAAAAAAATTATTTGAGTGGAACATAAAGTGAAGATCTTGTTGCCCCTATACCAGGTGCACCATGTCGAACTATTTTGGTTGATGGTGAAAATTCCCCTAACAGGTGTCCTATCATCTGAGGTTGAATCTCTACTTCGATGAATTCTTTTCCATTGTAGACAGCTACTACTGCTCCAACCATTTCAGGCAGGATTGGCATATCTCTAACATGTGTTCTTACAACACCTTTTTCTCCCTTTTCTTGACCCTCCATTGCTCTTCTAATATCCTCTAGCAGTTTCTTTCTTCTAGGTGTCCAGAACTCTTGACGAGAAAGACTTCTTCTTCTTTTTGAGGGGAGTAAGTCCAGTACCTCGTCCATACTCATTTGTTTCAATTCTTCGAGAGTGTATCCTCTGTATCTAAATTTCCTAGATGACACTGTTTTCTACCGAGCTAATACCGCTTTGTATTCATTTTAAACCTTTTGATTTTTGTTACAGCAATCCATTGATTCTTTTATGGTTTGAATACTAGTAGCAAGTAATGATCAACACCCCAAGCTAGACCTGAAAGAATCATTGCAAACAATATTGGGATGGGTAAACCTGGAAACTTTCCATGTTTCAACAACATGCTCTCTGTTACTTTTATACCTACTATAATCCCCAAAATAGCACTTAAACCGATAGCTAAACCAAGTTCTTTTGTTACAAAGGTTATAAAAGAAGAATAAAAGATGAAATCTCCAACACCAATTGCAATTGATTGAATGGTAAATTCATTTGATTGTTGAGAAACTGATAGGTTTGATTTCTGAAATACCTTGTTTATAGGTCCCTTAAATACCGAGTATATATCAAATAATGAAATAAGAATAATAAGAGTTAGAAAAGTTGGAAGAGGTAAAACCAAGCCAAAAATAGTTCCAACTGCAATACCTAATATTGCTATTATCGTGTTCCTAAAATGTAAATTTCCTTTATTTAAAAAAAATCCCAAGAAAACTAAAGTCCCAAGTATACATCCTACAATTGAAAAAATGATTTCAATCCATGGAAACAGATTAGGTTTGAGTATTTCAAGGAAATATCCATGTAACCAGAAAACACTAGCAGCAGAGATAAAGAGACCGACAGCGAATATACCCTTAAGCACTTTTTCTCGATTGTATTTAATTGCAATCATTATCAGTATTCCACTAACAATAGCTATAGATGCTAACAAAAAACCTTCTAGAAATTGTGTGGTGGAATTCCCTTCCCCGGGTATGAATATTCCTGTTTCGATAGTTATAGTTTGATATACAAATCCAATTAGATAGCTGAATACAAGAATGGGAATTAAAATTATAATTGTGGACCTCTTTGTTATAAAAGTAAGAAAAAGAAAACGATAAGGTGTAGAGACCATTTTATCAACTCTGTTTATTCTTCTTGTTTTTGTTCATTTAAGTTTTCCATGAATTATATTTATCCCGTATATTCCAATTTAATCTTGCTTTCGTCTTCTATTCGATATTGGTCAACACCAACAGCAGAATATGCCCAAGACATGGTATTAAAATCAAAATAATAAAATCCCCAATAGTTGGGTAATTGCTCTGCATAACCATTAACACCTCTTACATATGCTCCAAAGGAGTAGTTAAGAAGGTCCAATTCAGCAATACTAGTAAAAACCTGAAGAGCAGTGCTTCCAGTCTGAATGGTAACATTGTATTCTTCCTCTGCTCCTGGTTTAAGAGAACCATAATTAATAATAGCTGTCACAATTACTTCTTCACCATTCTCTATATTTGTAACATACTTCATGTAAAAAGTGACCCCTATTGTTAACAGTATTAGTGAAGAAATACCCAATATGATTAGAATCAATCTTGTTGTTTTCAAGTTAAGTCACCAACCTTTGAAGAACTAGTTTCATCCTTAAATTCATCAAGTATGGGGGATATCATCAATAATTTAACACCCCTATAACGAAATGCTGTTTTAATCCAGTTAATGATGGGGGTTACTAAACTGAAAAGAACGAAATTCCCAAAGAAATGTAGTAATGTAAAAGGAATCCCTAAAATCAAATATGAAATTAAAGAGGGGATTGTAATTGCATCTTGAAGCACAAAAATTATACCACCAATTGTTGTAACTACATCATAAATCAATGCGAAAATCCCTCCAAGAATTCCAAATTCCCAAAAAGATAGTTTGACAAAAGCTTTTCTTCCAAAACCAGCTAACAATGCAAGACTGATGTAACAGATCAACTTGAATGGTATAATTAATCCAGCAGTTGCATAGATGGTAGTTACTATGAATTCGTAGATTAAAGCAATTGATACAGCTGCTAGTACTCCATAATATGTACCAAACAATAAGGAAATTAGAAAAATAGTGACTGAAATGAACTCTATATTTGGGATTAGAACAACTACAGTTGAAAGAACTATACCAAGAGCAGCAAGTGATGCTGAAACTGATAATCGTAAAATAATGGAGATTGTTTTTTTATCATCTTCTCTTTTTTTAGGATTATCCTTCATTTCTATACCCTACTTTCTTTCGATTCATTTACTTGTTAAGATACTTTTGATGTAGATAATTAGATGAAGTTAAATTTCTTTCTTTTCAATGATTTTTACTCTCTGATTATATTTGGCGTTGGAGACTAACTCAACCTTTTTTTATCTAGAACATAACTTTCTTCACATGGAAAAGGATTCCTCATTTGATGAAATTGAGCTCTTTAAGGTCATAAAAATAGATGTACTTACTGCAAGTCCAGATATTTTTTCTTCAGAAGAGGAAACAAACAGAGGTCATTATGCAGAAATCCCCCTTCTCAATTTTGAGTTGGAGAACGGAGAGAATTTTCTTATGGCAAATATTCCAGTCTCAATTGCGATTGAAATAGCAAGAAAACTAAATGGAGTTGAAAGTGCAGATTCACGCCTCACAACTGCAGAACTTATACCTGAAATCTGTATTGTTGAGAGAATAATTATAGATTCAATTATTCCTTATTCGAATGCATATCAAGCTACTGTTGAGATAAAATTGGAAGGATTTTCAGAGGTTCAACACTTTCAAATGATACCAAGTCATGCAACTCTTTTAGCCCTAATAGCAAATACAGAAATCTTAGTTTCGAACTCACTAATCAAAGCAATTGAAGATAAAGCATAAAAGAAACAGTATTATCAGTAATTATAGAATATCTACACATATCTGAGGTTACCACATTGGCACAGAATGAACAAAATCCCGATTTGAGCGAGAACAAAAAACCAATCAAAAAGAAAGAAGTAGAAAATGACTCAAAAAAACAAGAAGAAGAATACAAAGGTCGAGATTGGGGAAAAATGATTCTGGGTGTTGCATTCATCTTTCTAGTTGTAGTCGTATGGTATGTAATTGACCTCTTTGTACCTTAAAACCAAATCCATTTAAGTGTTTAAATCAAGAATGGATTGGTTCCATGAAAGATGCATTTGTATCAGTTAGTAATCTATCTAAAACTTATGCTTCCAAAGGGGAAACATTGAATATATTAAGTGGTACAAGTTTTGAAATATCGGAAGGGGAACTAATCTGTTTGCTTGGTACTTCGGGATCTGGCAAAACAACTACACTCAACATTTTAGCAGGAATCGATAGACCCACATCAGGTGAAATCTGTTATAATGGACAAAATATAAATGAATGGACACTGGATTATCTTTATGATTATAGATTAAGGGAGATAGGATTTATTTTCCAAGAATTCCATTTGTTAGAACATCTAACATCTCTAGAAAATGTTATGGTTCCACTTCTATTAAATGACTGGGAAGAAGAGGATTCAAGGGAGAGAGCATTCAATCTACTAAAGCAGGTAGGTCTAGCTAATAAAACTATGAACCTTCCAAATGAACTAAGCTCTGGTGAAAAACAGAGAGTGTGTGTAGCTAGAGCTATAGCAAACAACCCCTCACTTCTTATCGCAGATGAACCCACAGGAACTTTAGATAGCAAAACAGGGGACGATATCATGAAATTGCTACAGGGAATTTCTAAGAAAAATAAAATGACAATGGTATATACAACTCACGATCCCTATCTTACAAAAATAGCATCTAGAATATTTGTGATACAAAAAGGAAGAATTGTTGAATCAAATGCTAAAAATCTAGAAGAAGTTGGTTATGATAACATAATTTTCGAGAAAAATAATAAAGGAGAAATTTTATGAAAGAAGTTAAGAGATTTAATCCTCCAAAGAAGGAACTAGCTTTACATCAGAAGCTCCTCAATATCCTTTCATTTAATCTCCATCTAATTTTCAAAAATATCAAAAATAGAAAAAGAAGTACTGTTATCATAATACTCGGGCTTACATTTTCACTCTCAGTCCTGTATACAGCTTCTATATGGAGTCAAACCTCGCAGAAGATTATTGCAGATGATTATATTGAATCATTAGATTATGAAATGTATGTTGAATCATGGCAAGACGATATAGAGATATACAATGATATGTACAATTTTACTGCAGAAGACCCCTTAGTAGAACAAGTAGACTGGATATTTCCAGCTATTGCTTTGTTTAATTATGAGGGCAAAGAAGATAATTATACATGGTTCCCAGAAGATAATCAAGAAGATATGGATAATCCTCTTTCTCTGTCCAATGGATTTGTTATAACCAATAGAGCGATGGATAGAATTTCACTGAATTTGGAAATTGAGGGAAGCTCAAGTTTGAGATCAGGAGAAATCTTAATCAGCTATACTCAAGCAAAACAATTAGAAGAAATTTTCAATGAGGAGATTACTCCTGGTTATAAACTTAATTTAGCAATATCCAGAAGGATTCCTAATACTGATAGAAGTGAAACACAATTCCAATATTTTGAGATAGAGGATACAACTTTTGAGAACTATACTGTTGCAGGTATCTACAAATTTGTAGGACACAATACCATAATTGATAGATTAATCGGAGGAGGAGCAACGGAAAGCGCGGGAACAATCTTTGATTCAATCTTCTTCCCAGCTGATGTTTTAACCTCTTATGATTTTTATAGAATGATCAACTGGGGTGGTATTTTTCCAAGGTTGTTAGTGAAGACAAATGCACAACAATTAAGGGAACAGGGAATTTCAAATATGCCTGATAATCTTCTAGCTCTACGAGATCGTATACAAGTTAGTTATTATCATGCTTACTGTTATGTTTTAGATCATGCACTTTCGGAAATGACAAATGAATATGCAAGAGCTTTTGGTTCCACAAACCTTTTTGTACCAACTATTGCGACTGCGATTTTTCTGACTTATTTTTCAACACAGATAACAATTAAAAAACGAAGAGAAGAAATATCTTTTCTTAGATCAAAGGGTGCTGCAAGCAGTCAAATTATCGGGATTTTTTTCGGTGAATTCTTTATCATTAGTTTCATTTCTTTAATCTTAGGTATTGGTGTTGGAATCCTACTTTCTGCATTAATTCCTTCTTTCGGACAAAATCAGTTCTTTAATCGATCTCTCTTTGTTCGGTACTTCCAGGAGATAGAGATATCGCCTTATGACATTGAAATGCTCACAATTCTTATTTTAGGTTCATATCTAGGACTTACTCTTCTTAATGTTATTATCTATGTAAGAAAAGATATTCACGAATCAATACTAGTAACACAAAAGGGGCAAAGAATTTTAGAACAGTCTATGAAAATTTTAGCATTCATTTTGACAGTAGCGGGATTTATGTTCTTTCTTTTACTAGAATACAGAAAGCTAGCAGAAAATAGTTACAATTATGGATTATCTTTGATATCAGCAAGTTATAGAGCACTCTATCTTTTCATTGCGGTGGTATTCTTCTCTTGTTATTTCCTATCCTTAGGTGTTAATTTCATCTTAAGAAACATGAAAGTTATATACAATCGAATATTCAAAAAGAGTGGATTCTTTATTCATAAAAACATGCTCAGAATTAGAAAGAGCTTTACTGAACTATCATTCTTTGTAGTTCTAACTGTTTGTCTTCTTACAACAATTATTATTATTCGATCCACTAGCATGTACAATAACAATTTTGAAGACGAGTATAGACAAGGAGCGGATTTAAGGATACAAACAACCATTCCAGTAAACATAACAGAGTTTGAAAATCAAATACAATCAATCGAAGGGGTACAAAATGCTTTTGGATTTTACTCAGTAAAAGCCTCAGTTAGATTATTTGACATCGAGGTTTTTGGTATTGATTCATATAAATTTCTTCAGATTGGAAGGTGGATGGATTCCAGTCTCGTGGATATGTCAGCAGAAACAGCTCTATCTCAACTTGCGGAAAATCCTCGTGGAGTCATCATGAGTGAGTTTTTAGCAGATAGATTTCGTAAAAATATTGGGGACAATATTACTGTACAAGACATAAGAGGTGGTACGATCGAAGATCTCATTGTATCTGCGGTTATTAAATCAGCTCCAGGATTAGGAATAGCGCATGGTTATGACCCAAAAATGAATCGTCAAGTTACTGAATGGGTTCTTGTAAATAAAGAGATTATAAGCGCGGGTTTGGGAATTAATAATGGAACACTTTTCTTAGCAGCAATGGAGGAAAATGCTGATTTCGAGCATATTAGTGAAGAAATTGAGAAAATCAATCCATTCACGATAATAAATCCTGAAAAGATAAACCCCGATTATATTGGTTTCTTCATCCGTGAACATATCCCTCCAGCAAATAACATCTTATTAGTTGGTGCGATTTTTGTGAATATTATCGGTATTGTTTATATATTCATTTCCACAGATTTTATTTTAGAGCAAAGAAGGAAGGAAAATGCAGTTCTACTGGCTTTAGGTGGAAAACAATCAAAAGTTAGGAAGAACATTGTAAACGAAATTCTTTCTTTCATCACTACAACTTTTGCTATTGGCATTCCAGCAGGTTTTCTTGCTTCAATTGTTACACTAACCTTCATCAAGCCTTTACTTATTACTAGGGAAGTAGTACCAATGACCTTACATGTTAATACGCTCATTCTTATTATTATGATCATTAGTTTATTTGCTGCTTCACTGATTGGAATTATACCTATCATTAGAAAACAAATGAAATACGAGATAGTACATGAACTTCGAGCGGTTGTATGATGTCTAAAATGTATAGTACCTCCGATATAGCGAACATGTAAGACGTTAAGCAATCAATAGTTCTTCTTTTGCTTTTTCCAATACTTGACTAATCATATAGTCCTCAGAATCTTTCCAAGATTGATCCATGAATGAGTAATTGTCGGGATTGAAAAGCTTAGTTACGGTAGTATAGGGATCCAGAATCATAATCTGCAAATCCGGGAATAAAGACCAGAGTAGGTTGATTAGATCTATTTTATCTTTTGGAGGTAGAAGAATCTTCCAGAGAAATCCTGTTTCTGTAGCTCGAAAATCTGACTCATATGGAAGATCTAGATTCTGTAGAAGATAGATAATCTTGGACATTGCCCTTTGACTGCAAATAGCTTTGAAAACTAATTCATCTTCTAAACCAAAAAATGACCTATCGAAATCAACTAAATAATTGCGGATTACATATTTACTAAGGAATCTTTTACGTCTAGATACTGTATATTGTGGAAGATTTAGCTGTTTTGATAGGAGAACATACTTTTGAGTTGGATTATGTACGAGTTCCTTTAGTAGCAAAAAATCAAGATGTTTCAATTGCCGTATAACATTCTTAGGTTTCTCTCTTGCAATTCGTTGAAAATAATCAAATTGAGGAACATAGTCTACGCTATCTATGTTTTTTTTCCAGATATCCCATTTGAATAACCACTTCTTGGATATCGGATCCCAATAAGTTAAGTCAATACGAGTTTTGATACCCCTTCCTATTGTTGTGGAATGAACTATCTCCTCTACAAGATTGCTTTCCTTTAGATAATCCAAAAAGTTCAGAAATTTGTTGATTGAGCCTATTGGAATATGAACTTTAATGAATATTCCAGTTATCCCCCCAAAGCATCTTTGTCGTACAACTAAATATGGATGGTAATCGACTATCCTTTCAACTATCCAATATTTATCAATTGAATCCACTCTCAGTATAAAGATATGGCTCTCAAGACCTACAGATTCAGGATGATATTCTGCGTGAAAACTAGTTATTATATCTGCATCCAATAGACCTTCAATTCTCTTTTTTACTGTAGGTGGGGACAATTTTACCTTTTCTGCAAGTTTGCTGTGAGGTAATATTGGTTCTTGTAGTATGTGCTTAAGTATAAGATATTCTTCGTTTTTAAGACTCAAATATGTTCATTTATGAGTTCATTTGAGACTTAAAAAATATTTGTGCTAAAAGAAAAAGAAAAGGATTATTGGTTTCGTTTTCTCCTTAAGAAGAAAACTCCCCCTAAAACTGCTAATGATGCAATAGTTGAGATACCCCATGGAAAAGCACTTTCTTCTGTAGGTGTTGGAGTAGTTGGCAGGGTTGGAGGAGGAGGTACATAAAGCGCATATTTTATATCAA
>DAOVKB010000028.1:0-13731 GCA_030631995.1 archaeon
ACTTACCAGCCATCGAAAAAGAAACTCCCTAAAAGATCTAAGAATTTCCTTCCAATTCTAGGATTATTTCAAGCCTTAGGATACATTTTAGCTGGTATAACTGGTTTTAGATATTTTGGAATTCATTACAACATTCATCTGAATTACATCATTGGATCTTTGTATTTCATAGCTTCAATATTACTATTTTTTTACAGTGAAAATATCTATAATTGGTTTAAGCTTCTTATTATAATTGATTTAATTATTTCAGTCTCACAGTTTTTTGTATTTCAGATGTGGTTTGCTTTTAATTGGAATATTTTCATCGTGTTTTTTGAATTATTCATTCTTTCTGGGATAAAGAAAAAATCTGCTTGTGACACCAAGAAAAACTTCCTCTTGAGAATTAAGGAAGAGATTCAATCTTTCAGATATAAAATCAAAAACTCTCTTCAGAATATTGATAGACACCTAATTGATCTACACTCACTGCACCTTGTCTTCACACTTCAAACACTAATCTTACTTCTGCTAAATATAATATTAAAGAACAAAAACTGGATTATGTGGAGTATTTTTGCAATTTTCCTTGTTGGTTTAGTTGTTTCATTTTTCTCAAACATAATGCTGAAAACCTCCATTGTTTTGCAGATTCCACTTCTACTAGGATTGGTTTTTAGTTCTTCTCCAATTGGGTGGATGATTGGTTTTATTATATTATCCACGGTTTTCGCATTTAATTATGCTAAAGTTGGTTTAGTTCAAACCTCCTTATTATCTAAGAAATCCTTTGGAAACAGAATTTTGAGACTAATATCTCGTCCAAAGAATAGCTCAATGGTTCTATTAGTTGTAATCATTATAGCATTTATCCCTATCTGGAACATAGCCTGGATAGCTTTCGCTACAGGTAATCAAATAGTTCCCACTTCCTTCATCCCGAAAAATCCCACTCTGGATAACTTCCGGCTTTTGTTTACCGAAGAGGATATCTATTTTAATTTTGGAAATTCATTATTAGTTGCCTTAGGTTCTGCTGGGATATGTGTGTTTATAACCACATTAGCTGGTTATTCCTTCTCGAGATACAATTTCAAAGCTAAAAAAGAGATGATGGTAGGAGTTTTCGTTTTGAAGATATTTACTGGTATTTTAACTCTAATTCCATTCTATTTAATTATGTTTAATCTAGGATTAATAGACACTTATATTGGAGTGATTCTTGCTTATAGTACTCACACAATTCCTATAGCTTTGTGGATAATCAAAGGATATATTGATTCAATTCCGAAAGAACTAGATGAAGCATCTCAAATAATGGGAAATACATCGTTAAGAACTATTCGAAAGATAATTTTACCTCTATCAGGACCAGCATTAGCGATAACATTTCTACTTAATTTTCTTGCAGCTTGGAATGGTTTCCTACTTGCTTATGTCTTGCTTCAATCTTCATCAAAATACACGCTACCAGTAAAATTATTCACATTTATTGAATCTATAGAAGGCGGTGATCCTCAATGGGGTTTATTTGCTGCAGCTTCAATTTTAGTAATTATTCCACTTCTGATAATTTTCATCTTTTTAAGGAATTATATACTCAAAGGATTTGACAGCTCAACTGAAATGGGAGATGTTTAAATGAGAATCGAAATAAAGAAAGTAACAAAAGAATATGAGGAAAAAAAAGTAGTTGATAAGATTGATATGGTCATTCCAGAAGGTAGCTTTACAGTGATCTTAGGACCCTCTGGAAGTGGAAAAACAACCCTATTAAGAGTCCTAGCAGGACTTGTTTATCCTACTTCAGGAAAGATTTTCTTTGGAAAGAAGGATATGACAGATTTACCTGCTAATAAACGAAACATTGCTATGGTTTTCCAGAAATATACTTTATTTCCACATATGACAGTGGAAGAGAATATTCGATTTTCTATAGAAAGCATAAAAGAAGGAAAATTATTCAAAAGCAGAACATATACAGATGAAGAGGTTAGCAAGAAAGTTGAAGAAATACTGAAATTACTTCATCTAGAAGAACACAGAAATAAATATCCCTCACAATTATCAGGAGGAGAACAACAACGAGTTGCAATAGGTAGAGAAGTCATTCGAGAACCTATAATATTTCTGTTTGATGAACCTCTGAGTAATATAGATGCTAGACTACGTTATGAGATGAGAACATGGATAAGAAGACTGCATAAATTACTTAAGAAAACCACAGTATATGTTACTCATGATCAATCAGAAGCTATGGCATTAGGTAATTTAATAGCATTACTAAATGAAGGTAAGATTGAGCAGTTTGGATCTCCAGATGAGCTTTACTATAACCCAATAAACAAGTTTACTGCTCAATTTATTGGTAATTATCCTATGAATTTCATTCCTTTTAAATTCAAAGAAGGAGAGTTATTTTATAACAATGGAAAAAAGATGGAGATTCCAGAAAATATACTAAATATAATTTCCACCCAAAAAATAACTAAAGGTGACATTGGTTTTCGAGCTGAATATATACGAGAATATGACCCGAAAAAACCTGTTGACAAAGAGATGATTCTGATAGATTGTAAAATTGAGGATACGGAAAAGGTTCTAGATCAGCACATAATAACATTAAAACATCATAATCATCAGCTCTTCTTTGTTACGAAAACAAAAAAGGAGTTCAAAAAGAAGGAAGCACTTTCTATAGTCATTCATAGTGACCATATCTATGTTTTCGATAATAAAGGAAAACGGGTTCAGAAATAATCTAAATTTTGATGAACTAGGACTATGGTAATATTATTAATATTCTTTAATTATCGTTATAGGAGAACAATCATACTTCCTATATTCAAAAAAAGGTCAAATAGGGTTCAAATTTAGGAAATAAACTGTTCTTACTCTGGGGCAATCAATATCTCTAAAGTGAATTAAATGTTAGAAGAGGCTATGGGGGGTCTATTAGATAAAGCCAATATCGGCATAACCTTTCTTATTGATAATAAGATAAAATTTGTGAATGAAAAATTTTTACAGCTTACAGATTACTCTGAAGAGGAGATAATAGAAAAATCATTTATCTTCCTTTCTACAAATGAAGAAAAGGAAAGATTGAGCAAAATAGAAATAGAATTATCAGAACAGAAAATCCATCCTAAAATCATTGAATTTTGGATAGAAACAAAAAATGGTGTAAGGAAATATATTCGAAATCATTATTATGCTTCAAAAGACAAAAAAAAGAAAGAAGGTTTCCTAGTTCTTAGTCATGATTTAACCAAGGAAAAGAGTAAAGAAGTTAAGGTTCTTGCATCTGAATTCAAAAAATCAAGATTTTTAGATTTTCTATCTGAACAGATAATCTTCTATGACACAGATCTTCGAATTATATGGACAAACAAAGCAGCAAGTGATTCTATTGGTGAAATACCTGAGAGTATGGTTGGGGAAATATGTTATGAATTATGGTATCAAGTAGATGCTCCTTGTACAAATTGTCCTGTAATAAAAGCGAAAGACACAAGACAAGAACATAGTGCAGAAGTTATTACTCCTGACGGGAAGATATGGGATGTACGTGGGTATCCAGTATTTGGAGATGATGGAGTTTTAATCGGTATGGCTGAACTAGCATCCGATATAACTGAAAGTAAACAAAAACTAAAGGATTTAGCTAAAAGCGAAGAAAGATTCAAACAGATTTTCCATAACACTAATGATGGAATTTTTGTTGTCAAAAGAGAGACCGATGGTAAATTCATAGAAATTATTGAAGCAAACGAAATTGCTTCTAGAATGTATGGTTATACTCTAGAGGAATTCTTAGAAATGAAACCATCGGATTTTAATATTACTGGTGATGAGGAAACTCCAGAATTCATAAAGAATCTAGTCGAGGAGAAAAGACTTACAGTTGAAAGGAATCACAGAACAAAAGAGGGAGAACTGATGCTTGTAGAGATCAGTGCCCATCTTTTTACTCTTGGTGAAGATACTGTTAGTTTAGCTATTATTAGGGATATAACTGAAAAGAAAAAAGCTGATGAAGAACTGATTGAAAATGAAGAAAAATTCAGACAGATATTCCAAAACTCTTCTGATGCTATATTTATTCATTCCTTATCATCTGATAGAAAACTTGGGAAATTTATAGAAGTTAATGACATAGGTTGTGAGTGGACTGGTTATACTAGAAAAGAGCTTTTAGAGATTTCTCCACCAGAATTAGGATTTGATGAAGTTGCCCATGATGAGGGTATTGGCAAAGAACTTCAGACCAAGGGAAATATAACATTTGAAGGATATATTCAAAACAGAGAGGGGTATGTGAGAAATGTTGAATATAACTCCAATATATTTGAGTTAAAAGGGGAAAAAGTAATACTAACTACAGCCAGAGATATAACTGAAAGATTAATTGCTCAGCAAGAAATTAGTGAAAGTGAAGAAAGATTTAGGAAGTTATTTGAGACAATCCCAGATGCACTAATTGCTGCAGATTTAAACGGTGATATAACATATGCCAATCATCAGGCTGCAAAATTGTATGGTGTAGAAAATATTAATCAACTAATGAACGAGAATTCATTCCAATTCATTGCACAGGAAGACCTTATGAGAGCTCAGAATGGTTTTAAAGCAATTCTTACCAGCGGTTATGTTAGAAATAAGCAATTTCATATTGTTAATAAGGATGGTTCAAGAACGCCAGTAGAAACCAATGCTTCAGTAATATTAGATTCAGAAGGCAATCCGAGTGGTTTCATAGCTATTGTTCGAGATATTTCAAAAAAATTACAAGCTGAAAAATCTATTCAAGATAGTGAGGAGAAATTTAGACAGATCTTTCATAGTGGTAATGATGCTATATTCATTCATAAATTAACAAGGGATGGAAAACTTGGAAATTTCATTGAGGTAAATAATGTTGCTTCCGCATGGACAGGTTATGATCGTGAAAAATTATTAGCAATGAAACCTGCAGATATAGATAGGTCCGGGTTAGTTGATCATACCAAGAATATAGGAAAAGAACTACTTTCCACAGGTTCAACAACCTACGAAGGAGTGATAGTACATAAGAACGGAACTTTCAAGCCAGTAGAGTTCAGTTCTCAATTATTTTTATTGAAAGATGAAGTGGTTATACTTTCTGTTGCTCGAGACATAACTGAGAGAAAGAAATCTCAAAAAGAAATTGAAGAAAGTGAAGAAAAATTCAGGCAAATCTTCCACAAAGCTAATGATGCATTCTTTCTAACTAAATTGGTTAAAGAGGATCAAACAAGCAAATTCATAGAAGTAAATGATATAGCGTGCATATGGTTGGAATACACAAAGGATGAAATGTTAAAGCTAAGATCAATAGATATTACAGCTCCTGAAGAAAAGGAAGGAAATAAAGAAATCATTAGAGAGATTTACAATAAAGGTTTTGGAACTTTCGAAACGGTACTTGTTGGAAAAAACGACAAAAGAGTACCAGTTGAAATTAGTTCTCACATATTTGATTTGTGGGATGAAGAAGTTGTTCTAACAATAGCGAGAGATATCACTGAGAGGAAAAAAGCTGCTAAGGAGATTCATGAAAGTGAAGAAAGGTATAGACAAGTTTTCCATAGTTCAGGTGATATCATTGCAATTGTAAGTGTCCCTCGAGATAAATCAGTAGGAAAACTTCTTGAATTCAACGAATTTGCATGTAGGAAATTAGAGTATAGCAGAGAGGAATTAATTGGCTTAGGGTTGGATGAAATAGTTAAAGATCTAACTAAAGAAGAGATTACAGAATACTTCAAAGAAATTATAGAGAAGAAGAGTATAAAATTCGAAAGAAGATTTGTAACTAAGAGTGGAGAATTATTCCCTGTTGAGATTTATGCATCACCCTTCCTTCTCAAAGGAGAAATTACTGTTCTGTTAACAGCTAGAGATATCACCGAAAGAGTTGAAGATGAAGAATTGATGAAGCAAGCATTTGCTCAGATAGATCAAAATATAGAAGATTTTGATATCTTAGTAGATAAAATCAGAAATCCTCTTACAGGTATTATTGGGTATTCCGAATTATCTGATTCTTTTCATACATCCATTATTGTAGAAGAAGCAATGAAAATAGATGATATTATCAAACAAATTTCAGAAAACTGGATTGCTTCTGAAGAATTCAGAGAAATCTTGAGAAAACATCTTTTAGCTGAACTAATGGCAGATGAAGATACTACAAAAACTTCTGAAAATGCTGAAACAGAGGTTATTGAAGACATCGTTGAGAAAGAAGCAGCGGAAACAACACCTAATGATTGAATTCATTAGATAACTCTGCGTGTAATTTATATATTACTCTTGACAAATATCGAATATGCGTTTTGCAAAGAAATTTAAAAATACTTTCCACTTGACTATTTGGGAAGCTATAATCGCTATAGCTGCCATAATTGTGTTTTTCATTCTTGAAAGAGTGGTCTATCATGGAGAAGACAACCCACCAATGTTTCTGATAATTTTTGGATTTATTGTGGGGATTTGGTTAGCTTTCCGTCCTTCAGAATGGGCAGTTGAGGGACTAAAAAGTGGCTCTAAATATGTTGGATTGTCTGAATATGTTGCAGGGATTCTATCAAGTCTTGCTTCCAACCTTCCTGAAGCAGTTATAGCTATTTTACTTCTAATTCAGGGGTATCAACTAATGGCAGTAGTAACAGTTCTATCTGCAGCAGGTTTCAATGCAATTATTCTTGGAATCGCTGTAATTATTGCAACAGTTAAGAATAAGGGTCAAATTGCTGTTCCTGAAGATTTGGAAAAGAAGGAAGCACCAATAATTCGATGGGCTATAGTGGCTTTATTAATGACAGTCGTCTTTGGTTTCATTGAATACTTCCAAGTTGATCAACTTGAACAAGCAGTATTGACACGACCAGTAGCAGGATTACTTGCAGGAAGTTATCTATTTTACTTGTTTTATGTAATTTTAGTTAAAGATACTAACAATAAAATCTCTTTGAAAAACCATGAAGAACAAAAAGCAGTAGAGGAAGTTGATGAAACCAAAGAAAAAGTAGAAGATGACCACGATACTCATGATCGTCTTCCAGTTTCTTTAACAATCCTTCTTTTAGTTCTAGGATTTGTTGGAATTTACTTTGGTGGAGAAACACTTACTTGGTGTGTAACAAAAATGGTTGAAGGAGGAGGGGTAGGTGTAGGTGAAATTGGCTTAGCTCTAATACTTGGTGCAGCTGGCTCGGTTCCTGAACATGGAATTGCAGTTATCTCTGCAGCTAAAAATGAAATAGAAGTAGGAATTGGAAATGCTATGGGAGGAATTCTTCAATCTGCATTACTGATTTTTGGGATTCTAGGGGTTTTTGTATCCATAACACTTCATCCGTTTATACTTCTTCAAATAGCTGCAATCGCTTGTTCACTATGGTTTGTTAAACGGTGTATTCAAGATAAGAAGTTTGACACGTTTGAAGGGATAATGATAATCCTACTTCAGATACTTGTTTTCGTAATACTATTCGAAGATATAGCATTCTTCGCGTAGATAACTGTACCTTCACTTTTTTTCTCTCTAGCTTTTTATACTCAATAATAGAGTTAACGCTATGGGAATACAGAGGATTTTGCCTCCTATAGATAAAGAAGAAGAAATTATCCTACTTCATCGAAATGGTGCAATTATAGCTATTAGTGAGGCAGTCTATCAGGTGAGGATTTTTAGGGAACCTGAAAGGAAAATTTTCACTACCTCTTTGGAAAATGCTTACAGATTTCTGCGATTAGGTATCGATAATTTTGATAGTAATGAGGAATATTATTTACAATAAAAAATGAAGAAAGAGATTAATTTACTTCGTCAAATACTCTTTCAATAACTTCTAATGCCCATTCAAGTTCTTTTTGAGTAATAACCAAAGGAGGCATAAAACGAATTGAAAACTCATGTGTTTCTTTCGCTAATAATCCAACTGGTTGATGATTTTTCATGGCTTCTGTATAAGGTCTAGCTTTTTCATTTAACTCAATTGCAACTAATAGTCCTTTTCCTCTCACTTCTTTGATTTTCTCAGAATGTTTCTTCTGAATTAATTTCAATTTCTTAACAAAGAATTCTCCTAATTCTGTTGATCGTTTTGAAAAATCTTCTTGATTGAGTAAATCACAAACAGATTCTAGAACAGCCATTCCTAAACTATTTCCACCCCATGTTGACCCATGAGAACCGGGGGTTAAGACATCCATTATTTCCCAGTTTGCCAATACACCTGAAATTGGAAAGACCCCACCACCTAATGCTTTTGCTACTAAAACTACATCAGGTTTTACTTTTTCATGGTGGCAAGCAAGAATTGCTCCTGTTCTACAGAATCCAGTCTGTATTTCATCAGCTATAGTAATGACGTTATTTTCTTTACAGATTTTCTGTGCTTCTTTCAGATAACCTTTTGGTGGAATCAAAACACCAGCTTCTCCCTGAATTGGTTCAAATAGAAAAGCAACAGTATTTTTGTTAATAGCTTTTTTTAGAGCTTCTATATTACCATATGGGATAATTTTAAACCCAGGAGTCTTGGGACCAAAACCACTGAAAGCATCAGGATCAGTTGAGAATCCAACTATGGTAATTGTTCGACCATGAAAATTATTTTCACAGACAATAATCTCTGCTTTGTTTTCATCTACTCCTTTCTTTTCATATCCCCATTTTCTTGCAATTTTCAAAGCAGATTCAACTGCTTCTGCACCAGTATTCATGGGGAGAAAAGTTTCATAACCTGTTAATTCGCAGAGTTTCTTTGCAGCTGTTCCCATGGAATCATTGCAAAAGGCTCTGGATGTTAGAATAACCTTATCTGCTTGTTTCTTAAGTGCCTTAACAAGCTTTGGATTTAGATGTCCAAAATTTTGACTTGAATATGCGCTCAAACAATCCATATATTTTTTACCTTCCACATCCCAAACCCAAATCCCTTTTGCTTTATCTATAACAACTGGTATGGGTTTATAATTATGAGCTGTCCATTTCTTATCTAAATCGAGATAGAATTGTGATTTGCTTAGTTCTTTTTTTGGCATGGAATCACCAATAATGTCTAACACTCATTACGGAGTGAATTTATAAAATTATAGTTGAAAATTATTTATGAGCGAATTTTCTTTCTTTTTACGAAAACTAAAGAAGAAAATAATACGATTGCTATCAGAGTACTATAGAGAGAAATGGAAGCTCTAAAAACTGTCATAAAAATGACTTGATCATCCATATTGATTAAAGTATCAATTAACAAGACTAGAAACTCTCCAGCTGTCTGTTGTCCTTCTATCCATTCAACATTCTGCAAATCTATATCATAGTCAAATTTAAAACTCCCCAAGTCAGTTCCCAAAATAACAGATGTTTTAATAGCTTTGATTCTCAATGATAAATCCTGAAAGTCCAAAGTTATATTCTGTAGGGATAAAGCAAAATCGCTCATATCTTTATTGACATCAACACTATCAAAGTAAATCTCATCACCTGTTTTCCAATCAAGCTCTTGATCATCTACAATAGCTGAAAGAGAAATGGTTCCTTCTAGATATACATCGGGATCAATCTCTAGTGAAACGTAACTAATATTGGCAATACCTGGATCATTGATTGTGAATTTCATTGAATTAAAGTTAATTGGTAAAGTAATGTTTTCGCCAATAAACGAGTTAAAATTAGCCATTATTTCATTTGTATCTTCTTCTATATGTATGAAAAAAACATCAGTGATTGGTGTTTTAACAATGACAGTTCCATTCAATCCAATTGTTATGTTTCCTGGATAGCCTGAAACTTGAATACCATAAGTGCTAACTTCTTTCTTGATATCTTTATTCAAGTATCCTGTTAGATTGAAGGGGATGTTCAGGTCTGTATTGAATGTTAGATAGGGATACAATCCTATTCCAAGTGTTTCGTTTTCAAAAGCAAAAACCATCTTAGCATGAAAATCATTAGAGAAATTAGCAATTGCTGAAGAAATTACCCAATCATTTTTGTCTTCTATTGTTCCAATTTCAAACGCAGAAACTAAATTCTGATTAGTATTTCCAACAGTAAATAGCATTAAAATAGAGAGTAATAGACTGAATGTTAGCTTCCGAAATTTCAACGTAACTTCCCCTATTGTAAATATAGATTTTAGTGTCTATAAAACCTTTTCATTTACCTATTTACTGCAAAAGATTTAATATCAAGATATAGGAATTTAGACTTATGTCTGAAAAAGACGAGAACATTGAAACTGAAGTTAAAACAAAACAGAAACGAAAAGAAAAAAGAGAAAAAAAGGAAAAAAAGCGTGACGGACGATATAAGGAAAGCACAAAAGAATTCTTTCTTGGAGTCTGGAAATTCTTTAGCTTCTTTTTGAAGATAATTTTAGCACCCTTTTGGTTCACTGTTGTACTATTTATTAAAGCTATCAAGTTTCTTAGGGAAAAAGGGGACCATCCATTAACTGATGATGATAAAGGATACCTTTCCCTGATACCTAGTCTTTTCTTTATGATGTGTATTAGTATTATCATTGCATTTCTAATTTTCTATTTTGGATTGTTAGATAAAGCAATTGAAGTTATCACAAGTGATGGTTTCTGGCCAGCAGTAGGACTCTTCTTCACTCAGATTGGATTAGGAATTTTCTGGTTACTCAAGGTTGTTTTTGTTGATTTCCTTTATGGAATGATCATTCAACCTTTCGGAGATTTCATGCAAAATGCAAATTATTTCTGGGCAACTTTGATTATTGTAATTATAGTTATTCTACTAATTGGTCTAGGAATTATGTTATATCATCTAATGAAAACACAGAAACTAATAAAGGCAATCGGACGATTTTTCAAGAAAATCTGGAGTTATCCCAAAAAAGCTCACAACTGGATAAGAGAGAAAGTAGTCTTGAAATATATAGTTGGTGAAAAACATGTAGCAACAAAACCAAAGAGCTTCTTCTGGGGTGTTGTGCTCATACAATTCATCATAACAATAGCATTATTCATACTAGCAGTTGTATTGGGTGTTGTAAACTACGTTCAAGGCATCTGGGTTGGACCTGATATTCTAGAATACTCTTTAGTCGTAGCGGGAATACTTTTCTTTGTTATAGGAGTATTTTCAACTTGGTTCTTTGTTAGAGTTTATGCAGTAGCAACCAAAGTTTCTGAGGAAGCATCTACGTAGACCCAAACAGTCCTTTCTTTTTTTAGATTTTCTTTTGTTTATATATACACATAGCGAATACATATTTTATTCAGTAAAATTTAAATTCTAGTCAAATCAATAAGAAACATCTTTGGTGAGATTTATGAAATTACGAGTCGGTATTAACGGTTTTGGACGTATTGGTCGAAGCATTTTCAGAGCAGGCTTTGCACAAACAGATGTTGAATTTGTTGGAATAAATGATGTAGGTGATTCAAGAACTATGGCTCATTTACTCAAATATGATAGCATTCACGGTAAATTTTCTCATGAGGTAGATGCATCTGAAAACCACTTGAAGGTTGAGGGCAAAGAAATACCAATATCTAAGGAGAGAGATCCTGCAGACATTCCGTGGGGTGAATGGAAAGCAGATATCGTTTTCGAATGTGTAGGTATTTTTAGAACTTATGAACTAGCATCAAAACATCTAGATGGGGGGGCAAAAAGAGTAATCCTCTCAGCTCCTGATAAAGGAAAAACTAAACCCATCCCAGTTTTTGTCTATGGTGTCAATGAGGACAAATACGATTCAGAAAATCATAAGATTATATCAAATGCAAGCTGCACAACCAATTGTTATGCTCCTGTGACAAAACTCATTGACGAATCATTTACTGTTAAATCAGGATATATGACAACAATCCATTCCTATACTACAGATCAGAGATTACTTGATCTTCCTCACGGTGATTTAAGAAGGGCAAGATCAGCAGCATTATCTATGATACCAACATCAACAGGAGCAGCTAAAGCAGTTGGGAAAGTTCTACCTCATTTAGAAGGAAAGCTTCAAGCAATGTCAATCAGAGTTCCTACCCCCAATGTATCCTTAATTGATGCTGTTTACTCTGTAAAGAAAGAAGTAACAAAAGAAGAAGTAAATCAAGTATTTGTTAATGCATCTCTTGGAGAAATGAAAGACATATTAGCAGTTTCCAAAGAAGAGTTAGTATCTTCTGATTATAATGGAAATCCATATTCAGCAACAGTTGATTTGCCATTGACTATGGCATCCGATAATCAAATTAAGATAATTGCATGGTACGATAATGAAACAGGATACTCCTCAAGAATGATTGATTTAGCGAGATATATTTCAAGTAAGGAAGATTAAATCAGACTTCCTCTATACTTTTTATCATACCAATAAAAGCTTTGTAAAGGCATTCAGCGCAACTTTTCGCTTCTGGATCCATGAAAAGAATTACTTCCCTCATATTTTCATAAATTTTTCTTGGAATAGCTCTATCGCCTATAACTATTCTTCGTTGTTTTGTTGGACAAGTAATACAATCCTCTTGATCATTAATAACAGCATTCAAGCAATAGGAAGGATTGTTAAATTCTTCCAAATTAATATGTTCTAAATCCATTGGATCAAAAAAACTAATAACAATAACCTCATCGAGTTCATCATCTAAGATACAATAAGTTGCACCTTCAAGCTCCTTATGCATGGGGCATGGTTGTCTAATCCAAAAGATTTCAGACATTATATCTACGTATCAGCTTTCAAGTTAAAAATTTTCAGATACTCTTAATCATAAAAATCGTCTATTTAAAAAGAATAAAAGGGAGAGCTGGTTTAAGCTCTTATTGGTGCTCTACTTCTATAATCATAGTAAATCTTAGTAATTTCACTGACCATTTTTTCATTGAAAGTGGTTATCATCACTGGATCTCCACTTGGAGCTTTGTGTCCTAGGAAACCTTCTTCAATTCCATCTCTGGTCCCCATCATTACTGTTAGCTGAGAATCATCTTTCACAGTAACATTTCCCATTCCAAGCATTTTTGTTAGCAAAGCTTTGTCTTTTTCGTTGTGTTGAGATGTATTTGTCACAATCTCAAGTTTTCTACCGAAAGTATCCAAAAACTCAGAATCTATCCATCGTACTGTTGGAGAGACTATAGTAGCTGAAGATTTCGTATGTCTTAGTAATGACATCATTGTTGCTCTTACTTGCTCGTTTCCTGTAACTAACCACATATCTTCAACAGGATTTGGTTCAATTCCTTTTCCTAATGATAGAACATCCCTCAATATTTTCATTGAATCTCCTGTTGCTTCTAGAACAACATCGATTTTGCCAGGAATAGTGTTCAATAAATCAGTAATAGTAGTATCAATTGATTCTACTTCTTGCAGAGAGCTTTTGATTAAATCTTCCTTGAAACTCATCAATTTAGAACTATATTCAGTCTTCTGCGAATCTGCAATTTGTGAATCTTGTACTATTTTATCCAATTTCTCGGTAAATGAGCTAAGTAATGATCCGAAGAGGTCTGATACAGTTTGTTCCAGACTAGAGAGATCGGATTTTATTGTTTCATTCCCTGAAGTAATTGTGTCTGTAAGAGTATCTCTAGTACCTTGAACATTTGTTACTAATGCTGATGAATTTGAATCTGAATTTGTTACAAAACTACTTATCTGATGTTGGACATTCAGATCATAATCCTTGCTATCTTTCTCAAACTCTTCTTTAATAGAAGTAATATTACTCTCA
>DAOVKB010000052.1:0-8372 GCA_030631995.1 archaeon
CTTAAGAGAACAAATAGAAAGGAATACTTACTCATGAATAGAATTTTGGAGTTCTTAAATTTCAATACTTGTAATTCATTAAGAGTTGTTTGTTCTTCTGTTTCTTTGTAAAATGATAGCAGTAATTGAATGATAGCATCTACTTCTGTTTCATCACTATTTATCTTTAATGGCCTGCAAAATAATACATCCATTTCTTCCTTATTTATGATGTAGAATCCCAACATTACTCGAGCAACTCTTCAAGGATAATTGTAAGAAAATTATCTCTTGATTGTATATTTAAAATAACATATAGGCAATATTGAATTTCGAAAAATGAAAAAGAAGTGGAATGGTTTTACTTTTTTGATTTTTAAGTATAACCAATTTTTGGACTAGATATTTGATTTGGTCTCTTGAATCTCTCTGTGATTTTTTCATAATACTTTATAACATCTGGAGTAACTGTTGGATAGATTTTTTCCAAAGCTTCACTGAAGTGTTTCATTGCTACTTTAGCAATATTGAAATCCTCTCGCAATGCAAGCATTCCTGCCTCTCTGCATAAAGCTTCAATATCACTTCCAACAAACCCTTCTGTTGTAGACGCCATGTCCTTTAATACCACATCAGAAGCTAAAGGCATTTCTTTAGTATAGATTTTGAAAATTTCCAGCCTTCCTTTTTGATTTGGAGCTTTAACATGAATTAATCTGTCAAATCTTCCTGGCCTTAATAGTGCTGGATCTACTATATCCGGTCTGTTTGTAGCAGCAATTACTATGATATCTTTTAGCTCTACAAGCCCATCCAATTCCGTCAACAGTTGGCTAATTACTCTTTCAGTAACATTGCTATCTGAAGACATTCCTCTAATAGGAGTTAATGAATCAATTTCATCGAAAAATACTATAGACGGAGCAGCTAATCTAGCTTTTCTGAAAACTTCTCGTATAGCTTTTTCGCTTTCACCTACCCATTTAGAAAGCACCTCTGGTCCTTTGACTGAGATGAAATTAGCTTCAGATTCAGTTACGACAGCCTTAGCTAAGAGAGTTTTTCCACATCCAGGAGGACCATATAGTAAAATTCCTCTTGGAGGTTTAATTCCAACTCGCTTGAAAGCTTCAGGTTGAGTTAAAGGCCATTCTATTGCTTCGCGGATTTCAATAATAACCTGCTTCAAACCACCTACAGCAGTCCATGGTATGTTTGGTGATTCAACGAAAACCTCCCTAATAGCAGTAGGAGTTATTTCTTTGAAGGCTTGCAAGAAATCATCATGAGTTACTTCTAGTTGGTCTAGAACATCTGCTGGAATACTTTCTTCTTCTAGATTTGCTGAAGGTAAAACACGTCGCAGAGTTTTCATTGCGGATTCTCTGGAAAGAGCTTGTAAATCAGCACCAACGTAACCATGAGTTACATCAGCAAAAACTTTTAAATCAACATCTTGAGCTAATGGCATTCCTCTAGTATGAATAAGTAAAATTTCTTCTCTGCTATCCCTGTCTGGAACATGAATTTCTATTTCTCTATCAAATCTTCCAGGACGTCGAAGTGCAGGATCAACAGCATTAGGTCTGTTTGTTGCTCCAATTACTATTACTTGTCCCCTAGCAATCAATCCATCCATTAGTGCTAGTAGCTGTGCTACAACTCTTCGTTCTACCTCACCAGTGACATCTTCTCTTTTAGGTGCAATTGCATCCAACTCGTCTATAAAAACAATACTTGGAGAATTGTCTTCAGCATCTTTGAAAATACTTCTTAATCGTTGCTCAGATTCTCCATAGAATTTGGACATAATTTCAGGTCCATTAATAACTATGAAATGAGCTTCAGATTCATTAGCAACAGCTCTAGCTATTAGAGTTTTTCCACACCCAGGAGGACCATGTAAAAGAACTCCCCTTGGAGGATCTATTCCTAGTTTTTCGAATAATTGTGGGAATTTAAGTGGAAGTTCAACCATTTCCCTAATTTTCTGAATTTCTTGATGAAGACCACCGATGTCTTCATATGAAATACTAGGAGCAGTTTTTTCTCCATCCATTACTGGTTTCTCAGCTACTTTTAGTTGTGTTCCCTCTGTAACAACAACGATACCTGAAGGAACTGTACTGACTACATTAAATGGAATAGCTCTTCCAAGAATTGGAATTAAAACGGTATCCTTTTTTGATAGTGGCTGCCCAAGTAATTTCCTTTTTACAAAATTTTCAAAACTGAAATCTATGTTAACAGACATTTGTTCTGGTGCTAAAGTTACTTGTCTTGCTACACTAACCTTAGCTTTCTTAACATCAACTTTATCTCCCAAAGATACACCCGCATTTCTGCGAATGACGCCATCACATCTAATAATATCCTTTTTCAAATCTTCTGGATAAGAAGGCCAAGCAACTGCTGTTGTAGATCTTTTTCCAATTATTTCAACAATGTCTCCTGTAGAAACACCTATTTTTGACATTGCCATACTGTCTAATCGAACTTTGCCTCTACCAACGTCTCTTTGCTTTGCTTCTGCTACTCTTAAAGTAATTTCTTTTTCGACCATTTGACACTCCTCAAACAGTGATAGCCATTATTTTACGCTTGTTTCCCGATTATCTTTGAGCTTTATAATGGTTTGTTTTCTGTCGTTCTATCACACTAATACCTTAAGAAAAATAATATATAAAGTGGTCTTAATTGCGAGAAATTTTAACTTATCTTAGGGTAAGAAAATTGCATTAAAACCTGAAGGTTAGTTTTAATGCACCCTCCTTGCAAGCATCTATGCACTCACCGCAATTCGTACACATTTTATCAGTTACATCCTTGTCAAAAGATAAAATCGGAATTTGCACTGGGCATGCCTGCTCGCAATCATTACACCCACTTATACAACGGTTTTTGTTCAATCGTATCCCTAAAAGACTAAATCTGCTGAAGAGGCCTAAGATTGCTCCAGTTGGGCAGAACCATCTGCAATAAGCTCTGGGATATAATGTAATGAGAACTAGAACGACTATGAATACGATTATTCTTAGGAAGAAGATAAATCTCCAGTCACCCATTTCAGCACCAAGAGTATTTCCTTGTATTCCCCATCGTAAATAGTAGTAGAGTGATGCGAAAAGTGTTGATGCAGGATCTATTGTGCTAAAAGGCATATCTTTGCCTGTTCCAAAAGCAGTTTTTGCTCCGCTTCTCATGTAAGTTATTCCTATGATAAAAGACATAAATACTACGAAAACCATAATACCAATTCCAATTCTGCTAAGGCTTTTATTTGTAGGTCTCGAAACCTTCTTCTTCTTTATTGGAATTACTCTGAACATATCTTGAAATAAACCAAAAGGACAAACCCAACCACAAGTGGTTTTACCAAAAATGGTACCAAACAATGCAAATACTGAAACAGCAAGGTATGGAAAAATCCAAAAGGTCATTGCATACTGCAATGCTTCAAAAGCATTCCATGTAGTACCAAATTGAGCTCCTGTAGGAAATTCAATTGGCAAAAGAACACTTACTCTTCCCAAACCAAAGATTGCTCCATTCAGTAAACCAAATGATATAATCTGAACAATTGTTCGGATAATCTTTATTCGGTTTTCACTTATTGGACGTAAAGCAGTAGTTATTTTTGTTTTGATCTCCTTTGTTGCCATAATATCACTCTTCCTTTTCTCTTAAGCCCATGGACGTGGAAAACCCGCTACATAAGTATTCAAGAAATCTTTTACTTGAGTTTCTGTAAAAGTATTAATTGTTTCATATAGGGTTGCTTGCTGATGTACAATTGCAATTAATAAGAAAATTATTCCTAGTGAGAGGAAGAATATTAGATATATTCGCTCACGGGTATTCATGATGACTGATGACTTCAAAAAACTTACTTATTAAAAGTTTTACTTTAAGAAATCTATTTTCATAAAATAATACTATTCACATAGTTAATTGAGAATTAGATTAAAAATCAGCGTAATTTTATCCAACATTAGAACAAAATATCTTCTCGCAATCATAATGCATTTAAACTGTACAATTAAATAATAAACAAGAGTTCGAGTGAAATGTGGAAAGTTACACCTCTAAAGTCATGTATTCTAGCAATTTTGGAAAAACGAGGAGGTGTTCTTTTAGAGAGCGATTTGGAAAATCCTTTGAAAGATATGTATGGTGATTTCAGTGAATCAGAATTAAACAAAGCACTAATGACACTCGAAAACCAAGGATTAATTCATGTAAATTGGATCTCAAAAACAAGAAGAAGAATACAAAAAATGACAAGGGATATGGGATTTCTGGCGGTTGGTGAAGACTAGTCTAGAAATGATTTTTCACTGTATTATAGCAAATTTTTACTTTGTATAAATAACGAGTTTTCTGTTTATTATATTGTGCTTTCTCCCAATCTGTACCGGTAGTTTTACATTAAATAATGTGCTCTCAGTATGAAGTTCTAAATTACATTTTGTTGCAATCTTTTGGAAATCTGGGTATATTGAATATTCTTGCGAATATCTATATTCAGGAATGATTAGGATAACCCTATGTCCAGTTTTTAGATATTCCACACTTTTTTGTAAAACCTTTGTATAGAGTTTTTCTAGCATAATCATTATATCCTTAGCTTTTTCTTTGGATGGAAGATCCTTGATAAAAGGACCAAGATATGGTTCAGTTACCAATCCTCCAATTTCAGTATCCATAACTTGGTTGAGATCTTGAGAATCAAGAAGGAAAATTGACCACTTGTCTTTTACTCTCTCCTTAGAAGAATGTTTCATAGAAAAGTGATTTAGATTAGCTTTACTCGCCCTAACACATTTTGGATCTCTATCTATCCCTATTGCTTGCAAATCTTGTTTAAGCCCTTCAAGTAAAATTGTTCCCGTTCCACAAAAAGGATCAAACAAAACATCTCCTTTCTCTATTTTTGAAAGATTCACTAAAGTTCTAGCTAATTTAATTGAAGTACCATGAGTAAAGAGACGAACTGGTCTTCCTTCATCCTGTTTTATATCCTTAAGTGGATTAGTTACCCATCTTACATGACCAAGAAAAATTTTCGATTTAATGACCAAGCAGGTTATTTCAATTCCTCTCTTATGAAAATTATCTTTGAAAAATTGAAATGGAGATAATTCAACTGTCTCTTTTTTTGGAGAACGGATTTTTGTTTCAATAAGTAAATCAGATGATGTTTGATATATCGATTTCTTGATCATACTATTGATTTGCTTTCTTATTTCATTTGAAGAGGTTTGGATGTTTATAGAGATCTTAATTTTTCGTGTTTTCTGAATAGGAAGAGTCTGAAGTGTTTTTGTGAGATAAGAAGTAATTTTAGGTTTCAATTCATTTAAGTTTCGAACCTTTTCTTCAAGCTTTATAGGACCTGCTTTAATTATACTTCCAGAATTTTCCAAAGATTTAATCAATTTGACCTGATGTTCTTTACTCAGTTCCAATAAAAGATATTTTTTCCATTCTTGAAACTTTAACTCCGTTATTGAAAATTCTTCCAATATCGATGATAATTCCAGCTTTGACAGCTCGCTGTTAGTCCCCAATTTTACAAAAGTATTGAAAGAGAGTGACATTTTGATCATCAACCAAAAAAAGCATCCAGACTCTTCTGCTTAAGAGCTGTATCTTGTCCTTTCTTTGCTTTTCGCAAAGTACTGGCCACTCGTTCTTTGCTGAAACCTCTTTCTTCACACAAGAATTGGATGATGCCATCCACATCAAGGGATCTAAAGTTTAGGCTGTAATCTTCAGTAACAACAGGATTGAGAAAAACATCTCGTATTTCCCCAAAATCCTCATCAATAATAATTTTTTCTTCTTTCTCTATAACATCTTCTAAACTCCCATGTTCTTTTATGAGTTTGAAAGCTGTTTTAGGTCCTACTCCCTTCACACCCCCGGGATTAAAATCTGTACCAATCAGAATAGACATATCAATTAGTTGCTCTCTAGTAATATCTAATACTCGTAATAACTCATTTTGATGAAATTCTTCAACGTTAACTGTAACAGTTCTTGTAGATCTTGGGAGTCTTCTCTGACCAGAAAGAGTTAGATTTCTAATTAGAACAGGAGAACCGAATAATAGACTATCATAATCTTGAGACGCAACAGCCCATACTTTTTTCCGATTTACAAGATGAGCTGCTTGAGCTTCCCCCTCTTGAGGTGCTTCAATCACTGGGATACCCATCAGCTCCAATAGTTTTTTACTATCATCTATCATATTTGTTGTTACAGCACTTGTTCTTTGTGCCACCACTCGTGCTCGTGCTAAATCTCCTCGTTCTAACGCCTCTTCATATTCTTCCCGCGCTTTTCTCTTAACTTCAGCTCTTCGTTTAATTTCTTCCCTCTTCAGCACTGAGGGTTTTCCATCAAAAACATAAGCTAGCTGGATTCCTTTTTCAATAAGTCTAGCATTTCTATATAACAAACCAGATAGATGACTAGTCACAGTACCTTCAGAATCTGAAAGTAGACTGCCATCATAACCTCTGATAGAGGCTAGAAACTGGTATATGATATTATACGCATCAACTGCAAGTTTTTTTTGTCTAAGCTGATCCAATGCTATAGGAGTACCCTTGAACAACTCGCTTATTTTTTTGACACCCATGAGTGATCCACCTATCATTTGCCATATTTAATTTGAAATTAAAAACTTGCCTAAAATGAGAAAACCTATCCATATTTCCCAGTTAATGGTACAAAGGCTACTCCACCCATGCTTCTTTCACTAAAATCTTTTTCAGATTTCCTTTCAATAATTACTAACTCTTGGTAAAACATTCTTCCAACTGGAATTATGAGCTTTCCATTAGTTTTGAGTTGTTCCTGTAAAGGAGGTGGAATTCGTTTACTAGCTGCTGCTACTGAGATTATATCATATGGTCCTTCTGATGGATAACCTATTCCTCCATCTCCTTGAATAATTGTTACACGATCAGTATAGCCTGTTCGTTCAATATTATTCTTTGCAAACTCTACAAGCTCAGGAATTATCTCGACAGCATAAACATGACCTGGATTGTCTACTCCTTCAGGAGCAACCATTTCTGCAAACATAGCGGCATTGTAACCACTACCTGCTCCTACTTCAAGAATCTTGTGACCAATCTGTGGATCTGAACATGAAGAAGAGATGTAAATCATTACCATGTGAATAGCACTGATTGTCTGTCCTGAGAGAATTGGAAGAGGAGTATCAATGTATGCTCTTTCCCTGTATTTTTCGAGAACAAATTCTTCTCTAGGTACATTTAGAAACGCTTGTTTCATTCGATCAGTGACATTTATCTTATGAGTGCGTAAATTTGATAAAACATCAATTTTTGTTTTCAGTAATTCTTCATCTATAGACATATCTTTTCACAAAAATCTCTTTCAGATAGAGAGTCTAGCTTTCAGACTTAATTAAATTTTGGTCAAATATGCAAGAATTTCACATGTAAAGCTAATTAGGTGAGTTTTATAATAAACTAAGACAGAACATTAAGTTCTACATATTCTTTGGAGAGTATCATAAGTTTTTAAAAATGGATTAACAATAAGTATATATCAGCCTTGATAATAAAAGTAAAAAACAGCAATAGATACTGTTACCTATTGAAAAGGAGAATTTCTAATGATATCAGGAAAACAATTTGAAGAAACATTAAAGTCATTAGCGTCACATCCAGGAGTTAGAGGAGTTATAATAACAAGTAATGATGGTTTACCAATTTCAAGTACAGAGAATCTTAGCATGGAAATGCGAGAAAATGTATCTGCTCTAGTTGCCTCATTGGTTGGACGAGCAAAAGCAGTGGTTACAGAATTAAACGAAGGAGAATTGAATTTTTTCACATTAGATACAAGCCAAGGGGAAATTCTTGTTGCCCCGGAAAATGATTATGTTTTAATTGTGTTAAGAGAGAAAAGATGAGAAAACCACTTTACAGAATCAGAACAAGAAAAAAGATGATGAGGACAAGATGAGGAAAGACGCATCAGGAAAAATGCACTTTAAATTGGTCTTTGTTGGACCAAGCTTATCCGGAAAAACTACGCTTCTTAAAAGACTACATACTGATGTTACAGGTATCAAGAAGGGCGGGTTAAATAGCATTGAAGATCCCTCAGGAAGAACAATCTATTTTGATTTCAGTCCATTTATGGCAACATCATCTGTTATTCTAGACATATATACAGTAGCAGGTCAAAGAAGACATAGGCATCAAAGGTCTCTTGTTCTAAAAGGCGTGGATGGTTTACTATTTGTTGCTGATTCATCTAGAGCAATGTTAGCTGATAACGTTGAGTCTGCTGAAGAGTTAAAACGAGAATTGGGAGATAAAATTGGAGGAGAAATTCCTATAGTTATA
>DAOVKB010000037.1:0-10912 GCA_030631995.1 archaeon
AAGATTATAAATCAATACCTTGAGCGAGAAGGATTGCAACCTTCATATAAATATGAGGGTGGATATGAACCTATTAATTTTGATCTAAAACTAGGGAATGATGTAATCTCAACACAATTTTCTGTAATCGACTATAAACGAGATATACTTTCTTTAGCTCCCTTACTCTTTGAAGATGTTGAAGGATTCCTCTTCATCTTTGATCCCCAAGATTTGCATCAGATTGAGAAAATTAAGCAAATGTCTGAATTACTCATCAACAAAAGAAAAAAGGATCTGGTGGTTTCGTTTTTAGCGATTTTAAGAAGTGGGAATGAAACAAACTCATTAAATGAAATCGCAGATACATTAACTCGAATAGTCGAACATTATGAAGGTATAGAAGTTTTCAAAGTATCATTTGCAGTTTTGTTTAGACCAGATCATATAGAAAGAAAGATTAATGATTTGATTCAAACTACAACATTCATTGGCAAAAACGAGTAACTAGTTTCTTTTATCTTAAACTCTCATCATCTACTAAATGAGAGTAAGCTCGGAAGGAGATGTTTACAGGTATTAATCCTCCAATTAATAGAAGAACTGATATTGATGCGATTATGATACCTGCTATATCGATACCTAACAGGACATCTCCTTGTGAGAAGGATGCCCCAAAGAAAAGACAATATGCTACAGCTTGTAATCCAAAAGATAATGTTGGTAAGAAATTTGGATATTTGACAACAATTTTCTTAAAATATAAAGTGAGTAATTGTCTCCTAAAAAAAAAGAATGCCAAGCTAAATGATAAACTTGAAATTATCATTAAAATGTCACCAATATAGAAGAAAACGGGTCGAATAATTATATCTTCATCAACTCCTGCAACTATTAATGAGAGTTGAGCTAGTAGGAGAATAATAATACTGATTGCTATTAAAATTGCTATTATTTTACCTCTTTCCCATGGTTCATCAGGATCAAAACCTAGATTATATGAAGCAAAACCAATTCCAATAAATGCTATAATCAATGGAATAAAAAGTATCTGAACAGCTGACATTCCAGGTAGGCTAGTATCTCGTAATCCATCTGAAAAAATCGCTAGAAAAACATAGAATACTAAGATCATTATACTCCCACTTGATATGAATTTAGCACTTTGTACTCTATCCATCTTCTTCATCTCTAATTATAAAGTTCTGGTCATTCTCCGTTACGACTTCTTTCTCTTCTAACTCAGTTCCGTTTTCTTGGATGAACCCTTCCCTTAAAATCTTCAGTGTAAATACTAATTCAAGAAATCCTAAAATTAGTGCAAAAGAAGCAAGAAGGAATACTACTAAAGCTGTGTTTTCGATACTAACAGGTAAAAACCTTGGAAATACCCAATCATTAGACCAGGCAACTAGATAGGGGTAGAACTGTACAAGGTATCCTATTGAAATTAGGAACCTTCCCTTTCGATTGATGATATTGACATTTTCCATGCTGTCAAGTAATAGTTTAATATAAGCAAAACCTATTACTAATAAAATCAAATACACTAGAAGTAAAACTAATCTTACAAGAATAAGAGGTTTAATGATCCAATTTTCATCGATGTATATGAAGGATAGAATAATAGTAACCATATCAACGAAGGAAGCACTAAAAATTAGTATGCTGGATATTTTCCAGTGAGTTAGTTGTAAATTCTTTTTTCCAATTCTAATTACTCCAATACCAAATAGAATTAGGGTACAATCAAATGCGATGTCTATGATTATTACAACTAAATCATAATAAAATGCACTCCCTAGAATTTTCCCCATTTGAAGTAGTAATAGAACCCATGCAGTATAGAATAGATGATTCGATATATCTCTTGGAATCTCCATTTCACTTACCTTTTTAGATATGGATTCTCTTCACCGCAATTTGCGCAAAACACTGCATCTTCTTCAAGTTCCAACCCGCATTTTACACAAAACATTTTCTTCACATCATGTTCTTCTGCAAATTCAGCATCCTCTTCTTTTGGCTCTTCTTTTATAGGTGTTTGAGGTAGAACAGTTCCAAGGGTACGAGAGTTTCTGAAAATACTTCCTCGAAATCCTTGTTGTCTTCTCGCTTGAGTTTGTTCTATAATCTGTTGTTTCCTTTCAAAGTATTCCTCAGGAACTTTATCCAAAATAGTAAATGCTCTTCTCAGATACCAAAATCCAAGAACGAACATTACATCCTGCCCTATTTCAAGAAAAGACATTATATAATAGACAATCTCATATCCTGCCCTTATTGCTAACGTACCTTCAGCTGTCTCAACTAATAAAAAATCAAGTGGGAAGATAGATAATACAATTAGATAAATGATTATCATTAGGTAGCCGATTGGGAGAGATGTTTGCCCTTTGTAGATGTTTCTCTTTTTAGCTGCATAGATATCCAATTCTCGTTTTAATTGAATAAAACCAAATAGCATAAAAACTGCTGGAAGTATAGAAATCAGATTTATTACTAAATCGGGATTGGATAAAGTAAAAACTTCCATTACTAATAAGCCTCTGACAATTTGTATTGGAATTCCGATTGATCCTCCTACTATTAGGGCTAGACTAATTTGAAACAAAGGTTGTTTCCAATTATTTCTATCTTTATTTATCCCTTGCTCTATTATTACAGTTGTTCCCATTTCAACGATACCTGAGGTTTCCTCTTTATGGAAGAAGTATAAATTAACACCTAACCAAATAAGTGCAGCATACAACACAATATTCAATCCCAGTAATAGAAATATAACTGCTGTAAGTCTTTCTTCATTTTGTAGAAATACTGCAAACATGCTTGCCAAAATTGAAAGCACACAGATTAGAGCAGCTAGTGTGATTCTTTTTCTGGAAATATCCGATATCATCTAATTATCCCAATTTCATCTTATATATAAATCTGCGGAGTTACGTCAGATTAAGCGATAAGAGAGGTGCGAATAACTAAATTCGTGATATCCAGTAAAAAGGAAAGTATATAAATTCCTCCAGAAATGATTGTCTAATGAGGCTTTCCTCATCATTGTCATTACTAGCATGCATATTGGGTTTTCTAAGTTTATTATTACCTGTTGCTATTTCAGGAACTGACTACGTTCTAACCTGGATAGATTTACACGAATCACCTCCTTTGTGGTTTTATGTTGTAGCTACTTTTTGGGTTGCTGCTCAAGACATAGGTTTCTTAGATGGGCTTGCATTTATCAGAAAAACAGATTATAGGATTTTCAGAGCTTTGTTGATTGCAGTCGCAATTGCTATGTCTTATTCTCTTGAACTTTCAGTAAATGTCAATATTTCCGCTGATACATATTGGTATCAAAGTCTTCTCTTTCAAGTACCTTCTAATGCTTTTATTGAGGATCGAATAAGAATAGGATACCACGTTATAAGATTATGCAGACTGATTCTAATTTTTGGTTTTCTCGAAGCTCTTTTAGAAAGAAATCCAAGAAAAACTAGACTAAAAATACAAGATGATGTTCAAGAATCTGTAAAAAATGCTGAATAGATTAAGCCTTTAGGAAAACAGTTTTATTCATTCTTTACCTTCTAAGAAACAATAGAATTTGATTTGTTTGGTAATATGACATCAACTTTATTCGTTCCTTATGTCTCGTTAATGGTTCTAGATGAAACAGGAATGTCATTAAGGTGTCATGTACCTATTCCAGATGTCCCAACCGAAGAAATAATGGGAATAGGTAATTTTTACAGTACTGTAATTTCGGCATCCTCACCAAGTTTAGAAATTTACGGACCTTTACCAATTCCCCATTTTGGAAATTATCATCTATTGATTGTATCTTTTCGTAAATATGATTCTGATGTGAAAGATCCTCGAACAATGTATAATAAAGAACTTGCAATGTGTCAACTGCTAATTTTCTATGACAAAAATTGCGACCAAATAGTGAAATACGGTCATTCACAAATTTATTTTACTATAGATCAATTTCTTAACCAATTTAAGGATGTAAAAGAAATAACTGATGAAAACATGGTTGAACTTAGCGAAGAATTAATTGAAAATGTATTGCTTGATGACCAAATAAAAGCAAAAAGTATTGAAGATATAGTGAGAGATATTGCATCTCGATTTAACACCATTCAGCAAGTTTCTCACTTACTAAATCGAAGAACAAAAATAGGTATAGTTACTTCAGATTCACTCTCCTACAATTTGATTATTCAAGCACTGTTCCACTTCCAAAATATTGATTTTATCTATCAATTAGATAGGAATGAGTATATTACTAGAATAGACACATACTTTATGAGGATTGTACTAACTTTGCTTTTTGATTTGGAAAAAATTGCTGGACAAGACTATTTCCGAGATATAGATTACTACATTTATTTAGCATCTTGTGAGGATGAGGAAAGCACAAAACGACATCTAGAGAATATCCACTCTTTGATGGAAAGTGATCCAAAAGCTACCATACATTTTGTCACTAAAGAAAGGGCAGAAGAGTTGAATTTAACAATCAAGAAAACACTTTACAATGAAGCAGAAAAGAGAAAAAATCTAAAACTAATGATTTCAATTGGAGATGTTTTCAGAACCTTAGATAATTCAATTTATCTAATTTTGAATGATATACTTGAGCTAAGAAACATACTACTAAGTAAGCCAGCAAAATCATAAGTATTCATTATTAGGTCTAATAGACTGCAAATGGTAGTATAGATTAAACCAAGGAAGAAAAGTCAGATTCTCGATGGACCAATAAGATTTTTATTTTAATAGCACATAATCATACTTGATTTATATGGTTGTTTTCGAAGTAAATGAAGTAACATTATACAAAATGGGAGTGGGATGGTTATCTTCCAAAGCTTCTTTCACAGACAAAGAAGTATTATTTCCTGTTCTTGTTAAAAACCAAGATGATTTCTTGAAAACATTCAAAGTTGAAGTTGAAGGAGAAGCTCTTCTATCCTCAATTGCTTTTGATACTGATATTACAAAGGATTTGGAGATACATTATGATGGTAACGCATTAACTTCTATATTTGAGCTTCTCTCTGGATCATCAGTAGAGATTGAAACTAAAGATGAGAAAAAATTGATAGGGCAACTAATAGGATATCAAGAACTTGAAACATCTAGTGATTCTGATATTCCGAATCTAGAAATTGTTATAGTGACAAAAGATAAGAAAATTCTTCATCTGAATTCAAGTGATTTGCAAAGTATTAGTCCAATTGAAGAATTTTATAAAAAATCTCTTTTGGATCAAATGGAAATTCTATCAAAAAGCAAGAAAGAAGATGTTAAGAACTTAAAGATCTCTTTTACAGAAGAAGGAGAAAAAGTTGTTACAGTATCCTACCTGAGCGATTTACCAGCATGGCAATCATCATACAGAATTTATTCTCTTGATAAGGAAAACGCAGTTTTTGAATTGTGGAGTATTGTTACAAACAATAGTCAACAAGATTGGATAGATGCTGAAATGAGCTTGATAACAGGATTACCAATTTCATTTAGATATGATATTAGTTCTCCTTGGATAATTCAACGACCTTATGTTGCAAGACCCAAACAGATGGGAATTAGTGTAATGACTCCTGAAGCTGAATATGAGGAATTAGCAGAACCACTACCTCCTATGCCAGTTGCGGCAGCAGCACCAGGAAGAGCTAAAAAAATGGCAGCTAGAGCTATGGCTGATCTAGATACTGGAGGTTATATGAAAGAAGAAGCTTATGAATATGGTATAGGAGCTGCTGAATCAGCAGAAGTTGTAACCTCTACTGAGAGCGTATCGTTTAGTCTCAAACAACCTGTCACAATTAAGAAAGGAGAATCAGCTTTACTGTTATTACATACAACGAATATTCCTAAGGAGACAATAAATATCTTCAACAAGCAACAACATGCATCGCATCCTTTCAAAGCTATAGAAGTTGAAAATATTACTGGGTATGGTTGGGAAGAAGGCCCAGTTACTATTTATGAGAAAGGAAACTATGCAGGAGAATCGATGTTGAAGCGAGTTACAAAAGGAGATAAACAAATCATACCCTATCTTGTGGAACAAGATATTATTATTAAACAAGAAGAATCTTCTTCAACAAAGAAAATAGGTATTTCTCTTTCTGGACAATTTTATGTTGAGACATATCTTAACAAGAAAGCATTCAAGCTTGAAATAGATAATAAAAGCGATCAAGAGAAGGTTGTTATTTGCGAAATTCCTAAACAGTATGGTTTCGAGTTGGATAAAAAGAAACTGAAGATTGAAACTAAGGAAACTCCAAATTATTTCAGAGCTAGATTAGAAATTGAACATAAATCACTCACTAAATTACAGATTCCAACCCAAAAGAAGACATCCGAGAGTGTTTCAATTGCATCAATATCTGATGAGTATCTTGAAGATTTAATAAAATTAGAAACTATAACTGAAAAACAAGCTTCAATTCTTAAGAAGATTAAACAAATAAGAAAAGAGAAGAAACAAATAAATGAACAAATCAATCTTGAACAATCTAATCTTAATAGAATTGACCAAGAATACCAAAGAATAACTTCGTCGATAGAAGTGCTTACAACTCAAGGTGAAGAAGGAAAAACTAGAGCAAAATACGTTGAAAGAATGAATAATCTTTTCGAAACAATGGAAAACAAAAGACACCTAATTGAAGAGCTTCAAGAAAGAACTAAAACAATAGATGAAGAGATATACAAACAACTAGATAAACTCTAACTTCTCTTTTTACAGATTTTTTATAAATATCCATACAAGGAATCTCCTAGCTATAGAGAAAAAACAATTGAACGTTTTTATGAAGTTATTAGTGATAAAAGGTGAAATATTAAGCATTTTCACTAAAACTTTTTATTATCCTTTTTAATTTTAATTTGATACATATGTTTGATTTAGAACAAGTTTCCGAAAATGTTTGGGCTCACACAAAGGGAGAAACAAGAGGAAATGTTGCATTTATCAAAATGAAACAAAGCGGAATCATGGTTGATACAGGAATGGATCCAATAACTGCCAAAATTGCAAGAGATGCCGCAGAAAACGAAATGGGAGTTCCAATCAAGTATTTAGTTATCACTCATCATCATGGTGATCATGTATTTGGAAATCAAGTACTGGAAGACTGCGAGATAATTTCTTCTAAAGACATGAAAGAAATAATGGAAGAACAAGTTTCTAAAAACTGGACTAAAGAAAAACTGGAGGAGAGAATGGAACAAGTTCCAGAATTCAGAGAAAAATGGGCGGATTTGCGATTTGTTCTACCCACTACCACATTTGAAGGAGAATACACAATTGAGGAAGATGGAGTAAAAGTTGAAATTGTACAAACAAATGGTCATACAAGAGGAAGTTGCTATTTGTACATACCAGATGATAATATAGTTATAACTGGAGACTTGCTTTTTGCTGAAACATATCCATATGGAGGAGATCCTACAACAGATCCATATTTGTGGATTGATGCTTATACTCAGATGATTTATCTAAATCCAGCCAAAGTGGTTCCAGGTCATGGTCCTATAACTTTTAAGGAAGAGCTCGAAATTCAGCAAAAGTACCTAGAGATGTTAGTGAAAAAAATCGAGGATCTTGTTGTCGATGGACTAACTAAAGAAGAAGTTCTTGAAAGAACAGACTTTCCAAAATTTCCATATGAAGTAGATGCTGATCGAGTAAAGACAATGTTAGAAAGATGCTTCGATGTAATTAAAGAAGCTGTTGAAAGCTATTAGAAGAAAATGTATATGAAAAAACAAAAAAGCAATTCAAGTCGCTTAAATTCTTCCTTTTAACCAAGAATCAACTGTTTCAAACAACTGATATCTCCCTGCATCTTTGGGAATTACATGACCACCCTTTTCAATCCAAACTAGTTGTTTGTCTGATGTGTTGACATTATTGAGAATCCACTTTGCTTGTTTTTCTAGTACACTAAGATCTTTCTTGCCTTGTATAACCAAGATGGGAACTTGTATGTTTTTCACTTGTTTCTTAGTTTCTTTCAGCATTTTATATAATTCACTAACACTCTTTATTGGATAATGTTCGTAGCTTTTGTGGGTAGATAAAGCTTCCAAATCCTCCCATCCACTTTCTTCATTTTTATACCTAGGATAGACATAATGAGCAAATGGAATCGATAAAAGGTGCATACGCCAATCTGGTGCTCTGTATACTGCTGCTAAAGTGATAATCCCGGAAAGATCATTGTTTTTTGCTCCTAAAAGTAAGGTTATAGTTCCTCCCATAGATAACCCAGAAACGAAAACTTTCTTACACTCATTTTTTAGTTCATCCAAGTTTAATTGAGCAAAATCTATCCAATCAGTCCATTTTTTAGTAGTTAAGTCTTCTTCTGTCGTTTCATGTCCTGGAAGCGTGATATTTCTAACTGTGAAACCTTTCTCTGTTAAAAATTCTTCAAAAGGAATCATTTCAAAATGGGTTCCTGTAAAACCATGAACGAGTAAAAAGCCTATTTGTTCATTAGAAGACATTAGAATCGTGCTCTAATTCTAAATTTTTTTAATTATTTAAAAGCATTATATTTAGAGAGCGTTTATCAGAAAAATTCAAGAAGAGGTTAGATAATTTACTCTTGTGTTAGATTATTTGTGGTTTTGGTCATTGATCGTATTCCTTTCTGCTGTGTTAATCGTATGGTTAATGTTTTCTATATATAGAGGAATAAGACATGAAGTATTTCTAGTTGTAGGCTTTGTTTTCTTGGTTATAGCCATGAGTGTTCCGGAAACTGCAGGTAGTTATGGTAGACTAGATTATTACACTCTAATTTCCATAATTCTGGCATCAATTGGATTTACATCTATTTTGGTGGGTGCTCTTTCTTCTGGAAGAAGATGGGAAATAAGAAAAGGAACAGCAAATCTTAATAAATTCACGAATTTGTTGTTTTTTGCCTATTTTAGACATCCTATAACCCTTGGATGCATATTTATCTCACTTTCTGTTATCTTTTTAATTAGTTCAATAGTCTCCAATGTTCTAGCAATTGTTGCTATTTTGTCTTTTGTCTTATCCTCATTTGAGAGAGATGTTTTTTTACAGAAAGCTTATGGGTATCCATACAGGCTTTACATGAAAAAAGTTCCAAGATTCAATATACTTCATGGAATTTTAAGATCGATACTAGTTAGAGAAAAAGAAATTGAATCCGAAGTATGATTCCTAGAAAAAATTATTTTGTTTTTTTATACAAAATTAAAATTATAGAGATTAGTATGTAAATACTTAGATGTTAATATGAAGAAATTCTACTAAAAGGAGAAGAAATAATAAAAACTACCCTATTTATTTTGTACTAATGAAAGAGAAGATTGAGTTCATAACAACTCAGAAAGAACCAGAGTTTAAAATCCGTTTAGCGAAATTCCCTTCTTTGAATGAAAAATATGATCATAGAAATATAATAATCATACCGGGATGGTTGAGTGCAATAGATAATTTCACTCCAATGGCTAAAGCTTTACAAAATTACAGTAATGTCATAATCTATGAACCCAGAGGTTTTGGAAAATCTATTACTACTCATAAGAAAGGTTACTTCAATTCTGAAGAATATAATCTGGAATTATCAAAAGTAATTGAATATCTTGGTTTGAAGAATAAGGAATTCATCATTCTGGGAAGCTGTTCCGGGGGTTCTCAATCATTTACCCATTATTTAGATGGTGAAGGATCTAAACCTAGAGCTTTAGTAATTTTCCACCCTCAAGAATTTTACAATACTCCCTTTTTTGTACCAATTCTTGGTTGGTTTCCAACATTTTTTATGACCTTTGTTCAGAAGATGATTATAGTATTCTACAGATTTTATCTAAAGATTCGAAGAACAGGAGAATCTGCAACTGTAACCTGGGCAGCCGATAGATTAAAGAAAAACGATGACTGGAGTCTTCGTCGTTATGTTATAGAGTTCATAGTTAAGTATGATATTCGAGATAGACAAAAAGAGATTGATATTCCTATTCAAATGATTGTAGCAAAGAAAGATCATTTTGTGGATCCTGAAAAGTCTAAGAAATTCTTACATCATAACGATTCAGAAATTATTGAGATTCAAACTGAGATGCACAGAGTACACGAAAAAAAAGAAGATGAAATAGCTAAAAGTATGAACGATTTCTTGACTAAATTATCATATTGAGATACATTGTTAATCAAACTAATTACAGGTTTTTGTTATCAAAAATTGGTACTAGAGACAAAATTATGGTTTTCTTTCCTGTATGAGTACCTACTAAAGGTGTTGCAATTGTAATGTATTCATTACGTATCTTCAGTTTATCACCAATTTTTTCTCTCAATTTATTGGCACCTGTAGGATTTCCAACATGTGATATAACCATATCAAAAACCAGATCCCTATTGACACGTTTTAAGGCAGCATTCAATATCCGTTTTAGCATTTGATTTTCAGTAAAAAAACCAGGAAACTTCGGTTGAAGAACTTTCTTTTCTTCAAGTACTAAAATTGGTTTGATTCTTAAGAATTTTGTAGTATTAAGGATGAATTTTGATTTCAATCTTCCAGATTTATATATATTATCAAAAGTATGAAAACCAGCACACAAAAGTGATTCATTTTTCATCCGAGAAACTATATCTTTTATTTCTTCTACCGTGTATCCTTTGTTTGCTAATTCCGTTATAATCAATGCAATTAAACCTTCAACTCCAGAAGCAGAATCAGAATTTATTAAAATTACCTTATTACCTATTTTTTTAGCTGCTATTGTAGCGGAAGAATGGGTTGCACTCAGTTCTTTTGATACAGTTACACAAAAGATAAAATCGTATTTCTGCTTGTGAATGAATTTTTCAAAAATGTCATAAAAACTTGCTGGATCTGGAGCAGCTGTAGTTGGAATCTCCTCT
>DAOVKB010000048.1:0-8780 GCA_030631995.1 archaeon
CTCTTATTAATGTAGGTGTAATATTTCAATTGAAAGGTGAACTCGACAAAGCATCAGATTATTACCAAAAAGGATTGTTACAAAGTGAAGAGATAGATTACAAGCCTTCTATCGCACTCGCATTAAATAACTTAGGTAATATATTTTCTTTAAAAGGCAATCCTGATTTAGCCATAGAATATTTTGAACGAAGCTTGAACCTTTACAAAGAGCTTGGTGTTAAACCAAGAATTGCATTGTTACTTTTTAATATTGGCGTTTATTGTAGACAAAAAGGTAATATTAAGGAAGCGTTTGATAATTTTAATCAAAGTTTAATTATTTATGAAGAAATGGGGAATAATATTGGTTCTGCAAGAGTGCTTTTTCAATTTGTACAGGAAGCAATTGAAATAAATGATCAGGAATTAATCCAAGAATATTTGGAAAAATTACACCAAATCAATAAATCTGTAAACATTCGTTCAATTGATCAACTTTTCCGTTTAGCAAAAGCACTTTCACTTAAGGTTAGCAACCAATCTCGCAACAGAACAAAAGCAATAGTGCTATTTGAACAAATAATTGAGGAAGAAATCACAGATCATTCACTAACTGTTAAAGCAATGATTCACCTAAGTGATATGCTGATAGAAGAATTAAAACTAACAGCAGAAACTGAGTTATTTAGAGAGATCAAGGATTTAGTGCAAAAACTTCAAGAAGTTGCTGAAGAACAATCATCCAATTCAATTCTTGCAGAAATATACAGATTGGAAGCATTACTAGCTTTAGCAGAACTTGATTTGAAGAAAACTAGGCAGTTATTACAGAAAGGTCTTGCTCTTGCTGAGGAAAAAGGTCTTGAGAGCATTGCATCAAATATACGTGAAGAACAGAATAGATTAGAAGAACAAATTAAACTGTGGGAAGGGCTTCAAGAACGAAAAGCTCCATTAAAAGAAACATTACAATATGTGAAAATAGAGGAATCTATGAAACAGTTACAACATGAAGAAACTGTAACTTATAGGAAATTATTTTCATTAAAGATTTAGGAATCAGTTTTTTATAATATAATTGTTTATTTTCTTAAACTCCACTTCTCGATTTCTTTTCTTTAACTCAGAATAGCTATCCCTCTGAGTAAATCCAGGGAAAGAAATGAATTTGAGCTAATCCCAATAGTTTATGAACCCTTAATATAGTGTTAATTAAGTAGATTTAAACTAGCTAGTTATGATTGTTTTAATTCTTAACAAGATTTAGCTGTATCTGATTACTAGGTTTAATTTATTGGATGTCACTTCCTAAAAGTGAAAAATAAATGGAGGAAAGCTAAATGAAAGGCACAATCAAAAGAATCATGCATAATAGAAACTTTGGTTTTATTCAAACTGAAGATGATGAGAAAGATATCTTTTTCCATCAATCTGGAGTAACTATTGAATTCGGTGATTTAAAAGAAGGAGATAATGTAGAATTCGATGTTGAAGAAACTGATAGAGGACTTCAAGCAGTTAATCTTAAAACAATATAACAATCTTAGTAAAAGTACGATATTGAAAAAATATCATACATCTTTTCTTTTTAAGAAGTTATTTTACATTTGTGTAAATTTTTCTGCAAAATCCGCTCTTAACTGTGTTTCTATTTTTTGAACTTCGCCTTCAATTTTCAGAACATCTAGTTTCTTCTTTTCTATTTTCGATTGAATTTCCTGAATTGATCTCTTGAATTGAGCAATATTAGCTTCCTTCTTCTTTAATTTCATTTCTTGTTTCAGAGCCTTATCTTCTTTTCCATCATTTCTTAGCTTTACGATTTTTAGCTGTTGTTCTTGTACTTCAGCATTTCCTCTTGCTTGTTTTTTCTGAAAATCAGCTTTATCAGCTTCTAATTCGTTATAGTCTTCTTTTGCTTCAAACATTTTCTCTGTAGTTTCAAATTTCTTAGCTAACATCTTGTAATATTTCGCTTCGCGTTCACTCATATATTAATACAGTATCCCAATTTTAAATAAGTTGTGTTGCAATAATTTCTTACGAAAGGAGAAAATTCTGTATTTGTCTAGAATTTAAAACTTGATTTGTATAGTTTTTTAAATTAGTATCACCAATAATATTCGATGAAGTTCTATTGCAAGAAATGCCAAAATAAGTTTGATGGAGACTATGAAACTCTTTTTGATATCTTAAAATGCCCAACTTGTAGCCATGAAGATGTCGTTCTTAAATTCCTAGAACAAGGTGTTCATCCTCCAGAAATGGGATTTGGTATATCCTTTACTGAGTTTGAAGATGCTTTAGAGGAAGGAAAGGTTGATTATCTCAAAAAATTCTTTGAAGAGGAATTTAATCTTCAATATTCAAGGACAGAGGAAGAATATTTAGTGACAGATGAAAAAGGAAAGGAAATTAAGCTCAAAAAAATCTATGAAAAAACTCAGAAGGATGGTAAACTACAGAGAATAATCTACAACATTCATTATATTTTGCTACAAGGATTGTAATCTGCATTAGTTTGTATTAATAGTATACTTTATTAGGCAATAAATTAAATTTTCATCACAATTAAAAATAAGAAAGTTAGATTTTATTTAACTCTTGAAAGATTAACTGATTTCTGATAATCGATTTTTAATTAAAGAATCTCTAACAAGATTCGAACCAATAACTAAATTGAGGAATTAACTTGAAACGAAATATCAAAAGAATCATCTCAGACAAAGGTTATGGATTCATCACTGTTGAAGGAGAAGAAAAAGATCTCTTTTTCCACCGCACAGCAGTATCTGGTGAATTCGATGATCTCAGAGAAGGAGATGAGGTTGAATTCGAACTTGAGGAAACCGATAGAGGTACTCAAGCAACAAATGTAAACACTGTCTAAGACTATAAGTAATATCGAGTAAGTAACAATCAAACTCTACGTTTATTCTTATCCACTCTTACACTATCTCTTTAGACTTCTTTTCTTTTTTTTATTTTTTTGTTTTTCCATCTTTTGTGAAATTCCCTTTTCTCTTGTAGTAGAATGAAACTTTATTAATGTCTAAAAAAGTGACTTGCTGATTACTATGAAGGAAAAACAAAGATTTCTTCTTGCATTAACAATCTGGACTTGGATAATTGGAACTATTATTGGAGTCTTATTTATTTTTGTGATGTTAAATGATTTATCAGGTCTAGAATGGTTTGGCACTCCAACATTTGGAATGGTAATTCTTATATTGTTGATAACTAGTTTTTATCTTATCTTTAGAAAAAAGAAAATTCAACCAACTATAATTGTTATAATTTGGTTCTTCTTTCTGTTTCTAGCTACAGCTATTAGCATGATCGCATTTGCTTATACTAATTTAGGACAATGGGAAGATTTTCAATCTATGCCCCTGATGGGAACTTTTTTTCTAGTTCTATGGGCAGCTGGAATTCATTTTTCATTAATGGACAAACAGCGTAAACCCCTCTATATTCTAACTCTCTGGACTGTAATACTATTTCTTACAATAGTGATTACTATGATTGCTTTAGGATTTGGTTTATTTGGTAATTGGGAAGAATGGCAATATTACCCAATTATTGGATTTGGCATATGGGCTTTTCTTGTAACAATTGCCTATTTTATAATTAAAACACCTACTATCTCATGGATAGACGCAGGATTCTATTGGTCTTGGTCCATGTTCATAGGTATAACAACAAGCATGTTGAGTGTTTTCATTGTTTTACTAAATTATGCGCAATTATGGCCATTTTATCCAATAGCTGGAACCTTAGGATTTGCAATACTATTTACAACTCTGAGAGTTTTTATGGAAAACTCAACAGTGAGTAAAGAACTAAAGGAGTAATATAGTGAGATTGCTTCTTCAGTCTTCTTTCCACGATAAGTGAATAGAACTTTTATAAATATTTGAGAGCTCACTATACTAATGATTAATTTCTCATTTTTTTATCCAGTTGATACTGAAGCATTTCCTTCTCAAGGTAAAACTGCTATAATTCTAACTTACATACTCACAGCTTTAGGAACCGGTATTGGTAGCTTTCTTCTAATTATCGCAAGAGGTGCATCATATTTCCCTGAAGGAGAGATAGATGATTTACCTGATTTTGGTCCTTTATTCAATTTGGTGGGAACTATTTTTCTTGTTTTAGCTTTTATTAGTTTAGGAGTGAATTTTCTCTTTATTCATAAGAAAAAGGCAGGATGGATTCTTCTTACAGGTATTTACTTCGGAGGTTCAATTTTGACAATCTATGTTTTGTATTTAGGCATTAGAGCATTTATTGAGTATAGTCTATTTGCACTACCATTTCCGTTGATATTATTACTAGTAGTTGGAATTGTTGGATTATACACTCTATTACACAAAAACACACTTGGATTCTTCTTTCCCAAGATTCTTAGTAAAGTCGAGTGAAGGTTACAGTTTATTCTGTACTTAATTTTTTTATATTTTTTGCCATTCCTGTAATGGCCACATATTATCAAAGAATTCTCTTGATGGATGAGTGAGATCACCGTTAATTCTAATATCATGAAGAACACAAGAACAGTAAGGATCACCATTAATTATTGTGTGTTCCATAGTTAAGATGAAACTGTCATTATTATTGTTATAACTCTGAAAATCTCCATAACATGCTGCTAAATATTTCAATTCAACATCTGGTAATTCTCTGATTGCATCATCCCACATGCAAGTATCTTTTCTTTGAGGAAATTTACCATTTTCAAGGACACCTTGAACAATTTCCCAACCAATACTAGGAGGATTCCCTTTCTGAGGGATTCTAGCTTCCCTAAATTCCTCTAATGTTTCATATATAGGTCTCTCTGATGATAGAGATTTAACATAAGCATTAATATAATCTTTAAACAATTGAACAGCTAGATTTCTCTCTATTAGTTCAGTTAAGATAAATGCATTATAGTATCTATGATAAAGAAAAGATTGAATATAATTCTTATTAGTTACTTTGAACTTTATTTCAGTCCAATTCTTTGTTGTATCAATGTCAAGTAATTGAAGATAATAATTCAAAGAATTATGTAATAAATCTGGAAAAACTTTCAAATGAATAAAATCTTTGCTTATGTCAGTATTTTTAATAATTTTTTCATTTATATAGGATTTGTTCAGGAGCTTAACAAATTTATTGTTTAATTTTATAACAAAACTCTGCAGAATTTCAGGTTTCTCATTCTTAATGAAACCAATTAGATAATTCAATCTCTTTAAGACAGTTTTCTTTGCAAATTCTAAAGGTTGCAGTTCTTGTAAGTTGTCAAGATCACTTATATGATATTTACCTGTTCTAAAGACTTCCATTTCTTATTCCTCCAATTTCTTCCCTATATTTTCGATAAAATCTAAAGATGGTTGTTCAGCGTTTGGATGTACATGATTATTCCAATACATTTCATCACAGAAGTCTTCATGATGAAGAGTTTGCGTTCTTCGCATATGTATGATTTTATCCTTATTCCACTCTGGTGCATCACCGATATAACAAGAAGCTAGATAAGCTATATCAGGATCATTGAAATCTTTTAATGCTTCAGGAGTTAAACAGCTGTCAAAGCGATAAACTATCTTATGGTCATCAAATATACAAAATGCGAAATCTGCAAGACCAATTCTACACCAAGATTCAATTGAACCTTTATTTGAATCAAGAATGGTTTGTGATTTTGGATCATCGGGTTGTTCTCTTCTATATCTTGACTTCAATTCTTTGATTATATCTGGAATTATTTGTTTGTATATTTCTATCCCTATTTCTTCACCATAAAGTTCAACAAAGGTCTTTACTCTATGGTATGACAACCTTTCTCCTGATTTTATCCAATCGAAGTACATTAATTCTATTTCTCCTTGTTCTGAATTGTAATTGTCAGGTAGTTTTAGTGTTTTACAAATCCATAGAAAAACCGCTTTCTCTAAATCCTGGAAATTTTGTATCATTTCCATTCCTTCTCTTAAGAAATCCCAGTCAAAAGCATTAATATCGAATTTGTAATCTCCAATAATCTCGTGCAATTTGTCCTTAAAATGAGAAACATACAGACTTAACTCCTCGGGTTTTAATTTGTGAAAAAACTTGAGCACAAAATCAGTTCGTTCCATCCTATCCTTAATCACTTTACTTGGGGTAATGTTTCCTCTTTTTGTTAAACTACCACATTGGTGAGTCTCTATTTTCATTTTTTATCCTCCTTTTTTTCTATTCGCTCTAATTTGAAAACTACAGGTTTAGTTCCATCCCTACAGGTTGTATATGTTATTCTAGGTTCAGTATGAGAAAAATCTCCACCTAAGGATAAAACTAATAGATCTTTCCAAAGGTCCATCCAAGCCCATGAACAAGGCCAATCAGTTGGTAAATCAATATATGCATGATCGATAATTATTTCCTCGTCTTCTTTAAAATGGGGACATATAGTTGATTTTCTACCATCTGGGTAGTAATGTTCATGCCCAAATACTTCTTCTGAGCTGAACTTTCTAACAATTGTTATTTTTACTGGATAACCTCTAGACATATCAGAAGAAGGAAACAAGTATTTATTAAGTTTTCTCCTTTTTTGAGACGACTTTCTCATAAAATAAGAATAAAAAAAAGTTATTTGCCTTTCAAAAGAATATGTAGATAAACATCCTTCTCTTCATTGTTCTTTGAGAGACCAGTAACATATACCGTTTCATAATTTCTTATTTTCTGTTCTTTCAAGGTAAATCCTTTTTTTGCTTCTTTCATTTCTTTTCGATCCATGAGCCAGAAATTTGGTAATAGTTCAGGATCAAAAGAGTATCCTCTATTCTTTAATATCGGCAAAATCATATCAAGAGTAGATGTTTCAGGTAATTCTATTGATTCTATAATAGGAGCATTTGAACCACAAAGATGACATTCTTTGTTTGGAGGTTTTTCTATATAGAAGAATTTCCCTACTAATCCGTTGTAAATTAGATATTCAGGGTTAACAGTTCCAAGTTCAATTCCCTTAATGTGATGCAATAATTTCAAAGCTTCTTGGGTTTGAATTGAAGCTATTACAGCATTTATTGAAATAACTGTTGGATCATGTTGATCTATCATTTTTACTGCTTCATCCAGAGTAAATAATCCAGAATCAGAAAAATGTTCCCTAATTAGTTCATTAGCGTAATCTAGAGCTATTTTCACTTCCTCTATTACAGTTGTATCTGGAGGTCTATTATGTTTTGATTCAAAAAATAGTTGTCCTTTGAGTAAACAGTGTGATCGCTTTCTAGGAATACCTACTAGAGTACAAGCAGCTAGTGTCTCTCTTTCTCTTTCTCTTTGAGGGTCACATTGTAAACACGAATTCTCATCTGGTAAATAACTGTAAACATGTCCGTAATATGTAGCTGTTCCACCATCTATCATGGGTTTCTTAAAATGAACAGCCCTACGAATTAATTCATTTCTTGCTGTAACAGAATCAAGTCCAGATATATATACGTCAGCTGTTGCATAAATCTCTGGATCAACATCTTCAAGATTAGAATAATGCCAAATGTACTTACTATATGGGTTAATCTTCTTCAGTGTACGAGCTGCAACCTTAGACTTAGGTTCTCCTTCCTCAGCATCATAGAATAGTATTTGTCTATTCAGATTTGAGTGTTCTATAAAATCTAAATCTATTAAGTGTAAGACTCCTACTCCTGCCATTGCAAGATTTTTTGCAACTTCTGTTCCCAATCCCCCTACTCCTACTATGAGAACTGTTGATTCTTTCAATGCTTTCTGATTCCATCCTGGCAATCTTAATTGTCTATCGAATCTTACTCTTTCTTCTGAGCTTAAAGCTTCACTGAAGAAGTTAGAGTTGTTTGATTTTTTGATATTCTGATTCATGTTGATTACACTCATTGAGATATATACTTAAAATTAAAGATTCTTATGTTTGAAAGCTTTTAATTCATTTCCTTTAGGCAGTGAAAGAAACAAATGAAATAGGGAATAAAGAAAAAGAAAAGAGAATTTTGATTTTCTCTCTAAAAAGATGTTAAACAAATTTATCCTGCTGTAGAAACGGGTATTAATAATACGGTGTCTCCGTCTTCAACACCATAGTCTTTAAAAGTATCGCCAGGATCACAGGTTCTTCCTGCATGAGAAAGATGAAATTCTTCTGGTGGAAGTCCAAATATTTGACTTACTGTGTATTTTATATCATCAATAGGTGCATCAGTAGCAACTACTAGTTTTTCTTGTTTTGGACTTGGTCCAATAGTACTTTGGAAATACACACTGATTTTCTTTCCAGCTGGAGTCTTAGTTGAAGGTGTTTTAGATACTATTTCTTCTTCAACTACTTCTTCAATTTCTTCCTCCTCTTCATCGAAAGACAATTCTTCAAATTCTTCGCTCATTTATACCAACCTTTTTTGTTATAAATCACATTTTACTATCTATTTTTACCTTTTAAGAATATCTTTAGTATCGAATGTTTAAATATTTTTTATTTAAAGTTCTAAATAAACTCATTTTGTGTTAGACTTTATTTGGACTAACAGAAACAATATAATTAACATAGAGATAAATAGTACAGAGGTTCTCAATTTAAGAGAGCAATTTGATTCAAAGGTGGGTTCCAATTGGCAAGAAAAAAGGAGAAGAAAAGAGTTAACTCAAAGATACCAAAACAGAAAATCCCATCTGATAAAATACCAAAAACAAAGATACCTAAGGATACTCCTCCTAAACACAAAATCAGAGAAGTATATATTGTTCCACCAAAAAAGCAAAAACAAATCA
>DAOVKB010000045.1:0-9420 GCA_030631995.1 archaeon
ACTATGTTCCTTACCGACCACCAAGTATAATGCTCAGGTTTTTTGTTGAAATGACGGAAAGTATCTACATAACCCAAGGAAATTAATTTTTCTATCCACTTTCTTTCTACAGGTAAGAAACCAGATATATTTTCGTTATTTTTTGGATGAGTAAGATCAATCTCTGTATGGGCTGTATTAACATCTCCACAAACAATGACTGATTTTCCTCCAGCTCTGACCTTTTCGATATATTCCAAGAAATAATCATAAAATTCCAGTTTATACTTCAATCTTTCATCATTCATTTTTCCATTTGGGAAGTATACATTAAAGAGAACAAATTCAGGATATTCAGTTTCAATTACTCTTCCTTCCCTATCAAATTTCTCTTCACCTATCTTATAATTAACCTTGAGAGGTTTAGTTTTGGAATAAGTTGCCACTCCACTATATCCTTTTCTTTCCGCAGAATTCCAATAACTTTTGTATCCTTGGGGACTAAGAAGTTGAGCTGTTAGTTGATCTGGATGAGCTTTAGTTTCTTGAATGCAGAGAGCATCAGGTGAGGTTCTATTAAGCCAAGTGTTGAATTTTATTCTTTGATAGATTACTTTTTTTGATATAGCTCGAATTCCATTCACGTTCCAAGAGATTAAAGTGTATTCTACCATGAAATAGAGATTACTAGTATCTCTAAATATCTTTTGTTCTTATTGGTTTAACTGATTGGTTTAAGCTAATAACTTGCTGATTGTATGTATCATGTAAACAGTTGTGTATGTTTTACACTTAGCTATACCATTTGACCAATTAGTTTAACTATTTTATGAATTAATTAAAACAATCTTTAATAAAAGAGTAGGTTATGTTATGATAGGTGCAAAAAAAATGTCCTCAAAAACAAAAACAAGAAAACAAACAAAAGGTCAAGAATTATTGAATTATCAAGTCGCCAAGGAAGTTAGTAGAATTGAACAATTAACTTTGGCAGCAAAGAACGGCTTCCTTAGCGCATAATTCTTTTTATTTTCTAATTTATTTTTACTATTATTTTTTATACTGCTTTAACTGGAATTTCTTGTTCCTTCTCTTGTTTTAGAAATGGATCATAGTTCCCTAAAAGAAAGATTGGATAAGCAATAACTAAGAAGATAACAGCTATGGGCCCCAGCCAGGTTAATCCTAAATCATCTTTCCATGTAGCTAAGAAACCTGCAATGATGTATCCTGCAGCTTGTCCTATATTTATTGGAATATTTTTAAATCCGGTGTAGAGTCCTGATCTATTTCGCGATGTTTCTCTCTCATCCTTATCTGCGAAATCAGAAATGATTGCATACCCAAACAGAAATGCAGCAGATGTTCCAATTACTGCCCCTATTCCAAAGATATAACCTTGAACGATTAGTGGAATAAATGGGATTCTACCTATTGCAGGTGTTAGAGGCATCCAAATAATTGACCATGCAAAACCAATAATCAAAGATTTCTTCTTCCCTATTTTATTCCCTATGACCGTCCATAGAGTGAATCCAAGAGCTAAGGCAAGAAACATTACTACAGCGAAGATTAATGTTTTTTGGATAGTGTCTAAACCAAGTATTATGTTTATGAAATCTAAAATCATGGCCGTAATTATTATCACACCAATCCACATTATACTGAAACTTATCATGTAAATTACATAATTCCGGTTTCGTAGAGCAACCGAAACCTCTTCTTTGAGGTTTCTTTTAACAAAAGGCACCTTTTTCTCCTTGATTTTAAGAAGAGCTGGAAGGAAAAGCAATACTTCTACAACTCCAAATAGTATTGCAAAAACAATCATCAAAATTCCAGTTCTTCTGTCCAAATTTCCAGTTTGGGTATAATATTGTGCAATTATAAGAGTATAACCTGCTCCAATCAAGCTAGCTGTGATATTAGCCATATTTTGTATTGCTGAAACGTTAATTCTCTCATCTGCACTAGTTATTTCAGGCATCCATGCTTGAAATGGAGTCAGTAAGAAACCATAGAATAGATGAAACATAGAATTCCATATCATCAACCAAACAAATCTCATTATGGAATGTTCAACAGAAATAAATAAATGCGGAGTAAAGAGCATCACAAAAGAAAAAGCAAGTAATGGTGCTCCAAACCAGATAAATAATTTCCTTCTGCCTAGTTTTCTTTTTGAAGGATCAATTGCATCAGAGATATACCCAAAAATGAATCCTGAGAAAGCAATCGTTATTTTTCCAACAGCACTTCCTATTCCACTTAATTCTGCAGGTATAGCAAAAATATCTTTGTAAGCCCAGAAAGTAAAAACTGTAACTATGTTTAGGAGAATAGATGTTCCTAATCTACATATTCCGTAGGAGATTTTCTGGGATGTTGTAAGCATGAGAACTGGACCAATTTTTGTAATGAATATAATTAGAATGTTAATGAAATTATATAAGATTTTGCAATATATTATTTCACAATTTAAGAGTTCTGAGAGGAGGATTTGTTTCTTACCGATGTGAGTAAAGCTATTCGTATCCGTTAGTTTTAAATTTAGTATGCTTAACTATTCTTAAGTAAGTAAAGAAAACTATTGGGATATTACAATAATGACAGAAGAAGAAATTGTAAAAAATATTAAATTGATGCAAAACGAAAATCCTGCTCTTCGTCAATTAGCATTAGAACAGCTTGCTCAATTTACTGGGAATCATCAAGCAGTTGACGCAATAATCAAATCACTTCAAGATAATGACAAAGATGTTCGTAGTTATGCTGCAGATATTTTAGGTGAAACATCAGAGAGACAAGCGTTAATTGCTTTAAGTCACTCTTTAGAAGATACAGCATGGGAGGTTAGAAAATCAACCATTTCTTCTTTTGGTAAGATTAAAAATCCAGATACAGTTCCATTTATAGTTACAGCGTTGAAAGATGAACACCCTCAAGTGAGATACTCAGCAGCTAAAGAATTAAAAAGATTCACAAGTCCAAGCGTCATAAGACCACTTTTTGAAGCACTTAAAGATGAAACTGAATCCGTACGAGAGGAAGCAAAAAGCACTCTATTGAATTTCTCCGTTAACGTACCAGCATCAATGGTTGCGGGTTTTCTTTTGGATACAAATAAGCTTGTTCGAGAAGTTGTAGTAGAGTTTCTAACATCTAGAGTTGAAGGCAACCCAATACCTCATCTAGAAAGAGCATGTCAGGATAAAGAGTGGGATATTAGATTTTTAGCATTAAAAGAATTGAGCAAAGTCATTCAAAAGCTAGAAGGAACAGATTCTGAACTTGTAGAGATAAATCTCTCAGCATTAAATGATGAAAATGCTAGAGTTAGATATCAAGCAATAAGTAATCTAGGACTTCTCAATGATCCTAATTCATTAGATCTTCTTGGAGAAATAGCCATAAATGATGAAGATTCAAATAACAGATTAATGGCGACGGAGACTATGACTTCAATAAGAAGAGCACTTAGACTTGAAGAGTAAAGTAACTCCCATAGATTTTTATAAGCAACAACAAAGCAAATTTATGAAACCACCAATTTGCATCATTTGTTACAGAGAGTTTTTTGAAGAATTAGAGGAGGATAAGGGTGGTTTAGTTTATTTTAAAAAACGTAAAAGCGATGAAAAATGGGAGGATGAGATGAGAAAAGAGGGATTTGTAGGGCATCCACCTTATGCTGAATGGTTCTGTAACAATCATTATGAATCTGCCAAAGAATTAAAGAATTTAACAATAAGTGAAGCATTAGAGATACTTAGAGAAAAAAACAACGAATGATTTTTTTGTGATACTTTAGTTTTGAACGCAAAGAATTAAAGGTTTGGTTATTTTTGTAACACAGGATCATGTGTAGAATTAAGCTAATCACATTTACAGGGATAAAGCAGATTATTGGGGAGAAGCAGATTGATTTTTCGGCGAAATCAATTGATGATTTAATTAACAAGTTAATAGAGAAATTTGGAACAGTTTTTTCCGATGAGCTTTTTGACGAAGAAGGTAAAATTAAAAAAATCTACAGGATTGTTGTCAATGGAAGGAATATCAATATTCTTGATGGATTTCAGACTAAACTAAAAGATGATGATATGGTAGCTATTATGCCTGCTATAGCAGGTGGTTAGGTCTAAACACAATGTTCTAGAATTTTACTCAGGAATAACTTCAGGTTTTATAACTTTGGAATCTCCAGATTTTTTGTAGAGAGCAAATTCTCTTGCTGTCATATAATGTAAAGCTTGTTCAGGGCAGTATTGAACACATTGTGGATTTCCGTCGCACAAATCACATGTAAAAGCGATATTAAGAGATAGATTAAATGACATAACGTTATAGGGACAAGCATCTACACAGTCTTTACGTCCAGTACATTTATCTTCATCAATTGAAATTGCTCCTGTTTTTTCAGATCTTGAAATAGCATTCTCAGGGCAAGCTTCTATACATTTACCACAAATGACACAGGTTTTTGGAATTGTGATTCCTTCTTCTTCCACTTTGTGTATGTATATTCTCGAAAGGGAAGGAGAAAAGACACCTTCGTGCTCAAATGAGCATCTTAGTTCACATATTCTGCATCCATTGCATTTCTCTTCTTGAACAAAAATACGTTTTACTTGTTTTTGAGACATTTAATCAGCCTCCTTACAAATTAAATCATACTTCTCCGCTTGCTTCAGAAGACCTAATTCACTGAGCAATGATTTGTATGGTATTCCTGTTTCAAAATCCCATCTCCTTAGTCTGTAATATTCAGGGAGCATTTTATCCAATTCAACATATTGACCTTTGGCTGGTCCTTCAGGTAGTGGTTCTTTTGTAAATCTCTGTGGCAAAGTATCTTCTTTTTTTTCTATCCCCTCTCTCAAGTTAAAAAGACGCTCCAAATTATATATTCTCTCACCTATTTCGAGAATTTCGTCCGGTTTTAGATTCCATCCAGTTGCAGAATTAATGAACAACACCATATTTTCTGGTTTTACTGCATATGCTGAAAAGCAAGTATACTTGCACATTTCAGCTGAATCTACAATTGCTCCAAAATTCTCATGCCAAACAACCATTCTAGGTTTGCCTTCCCAAGAATAAGGATCCACTGCTTTCTCCGAACCAAACCACTCAAGTCCTTTCTGTGGTTCATAACCTAATAGTTCGAAGTTTGGAAGTGCGGCTAGATGATCTGCCCCTCTTGTTGCAGTTGCCCAACCTAGACCGAAAGCTTTTGCTGTTCTTACATCATATGCTGGTGGTTCCATCCCTTTAATTTCTAGTGCAAAGCTATCAGAACCTCCACCTATTTTCTCAGACATTCTTTTTGTTCCTTCAGCAAGTAATTTACCTAAACCTTTTCTGAATGCTACCATTTCTATCAGTTGAATCAAAACATCATCATTACCCCAATTTAATTCTAAACCACCCGTATCTTCAGATGTAATGATTCCTTTTTCATATGCTTCCATTGCAAAAGCAATTGTATCTCCTAGAGATATTGTATCAAGACCATATTTGTTTGCTAATTCATTTGCCTTAAGTATAGCAGCTAAATCTCCAACTCCACACTTTGAACCTAAGCACACAATAGTTTCAAATTCGGGGCTTCCACCTTTAGTTCCTGAATATTTTCCTGATTCCACTTTAGAATATTTACCACAATGAATTGGACATCCAAAACAGCTCTCTGATTTGACTTTGAATTTTTCATCAAAAGTTTCAGCAGAGATTTCTTCATGTTTCTCAAAGATTCCTGTTTGATTATTCCTTGTTGCTAATCCTCCACTTATGTATGCCAAGTCGACTAAAAATGGAGTCCCATAATATGACAAACTTGGATAAGCTGGATCATCATAAATTTTCTCAAGAGTTTCTTGTACGATTTCCATAAATTTGTCTGGTTCTGCTACTTCAACAGCTCCTGTTCCTCGAACAGCTATTGCTTTTAGCTTCTTAGACCCCATTACAGCACCAACACCTGTTCTTGCTGCTGCACGAGATAAATTATTCATGATAGAAGCATATCTTACTAAGTTTTCTCCTCCTTGACCTATGCTGAGAATTTGAAATTTATCGCTCAATTCTTCCTTGAGCATATGATCTGTTTCCCAGGTATCTTTTCCCCACAAGTGACTTGCACTTCTTAGTTCCACAGTCTCATTTTCAATGAATAGATAGAGAGGTTTCTTTGCTTTTCCATGAACAAATATAGCATCATATCCAGCATAAGCCAATTCTGGTGCAAAATGCCCTCCTGCATTAGAGTATCCTATACCTCCCGTCAAAGGAGATTTAGAGGCGATAGTATACCTTGCTGAAGATGGAGCTAACGTCCCTGTCAAGGGTCCTAAACAGATTGCTAAAATATTCTGCTCTTCTAAAGGCTCAATTCCTTGAGGAATATTCTCGAACAAATAGTGTACAGCCCATCCCCTACCTCCAAGAAATTTCTCAATTAAAGAGAAATTATTTTCTCTTCTCGATACTGTTTCATCACTAAGATTGACAACTAAGTATCTACCTCTATAGCCCTTAAGTTTTGAAATCTCTTGATTCAAGTTATTATTATTTCACATGGTCGATAGTTATAAGCATTGCTCAAGCTTCGAATTATTGTTTTGGAAGGAATTTTACTACTTCCACCAATTCAGAAAAAGTTGTAAAATCTGCTTTTTCAACTATGTCTTTTTTAGAGTTCCATCCAAATAGCATTTTTGCAGCTTTTGGGAACCTGGTAACATACCATTTGAATAGAGCATTCTTTTCTTCTATAGTTTGAATAATCTCAAAATTAACAGCATATTTCTTGAAACCTACTTTTATTTTTGCTTGTTCAGGATGAGCAACAAGGTTTTTGAACCAATGTGCAGGCTTTCCTCTTGCTGATACGACATGTATTATATCGTCTTTAGACCTATATTCAATAGGTGTGATTCTTTGTTTTCCTGTTTTTCTTCCTTTTGTAAAGAGTAATAAGAAAATCTTTCCTCCACCAAACAAAGGAAGAATTCCACTTCTATAAAGAGGAATTGTAAAATATTTATTCAATCTCTTCCATTGTTTTAGTGTCTTTTTTTTTTCTTCTTTTTCAGCAAACAAAAACCCATATACTGCAGAACCTGAACGGGGAAAGTCATCAATACTTGTTTTTCTTTCATTCACTATATATAACACCAATTTGGTTTTCTTTCAATGTATCTCCATTAAGAAGTATTTTTACTTTGTCCAGACTCAGGTGCGTTGAGGTTTTATGGTTTTTATAAAGAATCTATGATTTTTAACTTCAAGGTATCCAAAATCCAGAATGTGACTATGAATGTCTTTTAGCTGTTTTACATATTTCTCAACAGTAAAATCAGGTATTTCCCAAGGTGCTGCGAATAAATAGTAAACTATCGCCCCTATGTCAGAAAAACGAGTTATTGGAAAGCATTCTTCTTTCTCAAGTATGGTGAAACCAGCCGATTGTAATTCTTCTGAAGCGAAATCAACATTCCAATCAGCATAGTCGCTTCCTTCATTACTCGTTATCAATTTTCGAAGTTCGTTATCATTAGTTCCCCCCACCTGTTGAGTAATGAACAATCCCTCATGTTTCAAAATTCTGAAAATCTCTTTTACAGAATATGACTCATGTCTATTGATTATCAATTCGAAATATTCATCATCAAACGGCAAATTATCATCATTCTCATGTTTTACAACTTTAGCTCCTAATGGTTCTAATGCTTTCTTGGCAATTGGAAAGTTCGGATCATAGCTCTCTGTTGCGAAGGAATATTTTGGAAGAGGTTGTAAGGAGGAGAAAAATTCACCACCTCCAGTACCCATATCTAACACTGAATCTACAATTCGAATTACAGGGAGAATTTTACTACTATAACTCCAAGTAAAAGGAGCGGTTACCATTCTATCTTTTATATAGGAAAAATCCCATCCAGAAAAAGGTTGAGCAGCTTCCTTCACATAAAAATCAAAAAGTTCATCCTTCGTTTTAGATGACAGTTTTGACATGATAAACAACAATATGGAAAGAATATAGTTTTTTGGGTTCTCCTTCCGCTTCTGTTGAGTTTCTGATTTAAAATAATTTATATATATAGAATGCGACAAATATCTTGATTCACAAATGACAAAGAGAAAGGGAGAAGTAGTTTTTATTTTATTATTAGTTTTTTTTCCATCAGTAATGTATACAAATAGCTTTACAGAAGCAAGTAAGAAATATAGTATCGAAGCTAATCAAACATTGACTTTAACATTATCCGAAAGCTCTAGAGCTTTATTTCTAATAGAGGTAGACAGTCCCTATACTCAGCTGAATTATGATTTTGAGTTTAGAAATTCTTCAAATCAAATCGTAACTTCAAAAGTAAATATCGGTAATCATTTTACTACAGGTTATGTAGGGCATGGTGAATTCAAAGCCAGATTCATTAATGATAATAATGAGGTCTTAGTCCTAAAGATAGATTTTGAAACCTATGTTTTGGAAACAAACGATGATATTAATGGATATTCATACAAGAACGAATTGTTCTGCTGGTTTTTCAATACAAATGATGTCGTAGGTTTGAAACAATTCCCAATTCAATCTCTGAAAAAGAGGAATTATTTTCTAACATTTATATCGCTAGAGGAAGTTGTGAATGCAAATTTGTGGCTTTCTTATGAGAATCCACAAGAGAATCCAGATTGGTCAACATATCTAACACCGATGAGTTTTGAAAAAAATTTGAAAGTTAGTATTGAAACCGACAGTAACACGAATTGGCTAGTCACAAGTATATCCAGCTTGGAAAATGTAGACATACTTATCGTTCTAACAATAAGAGGATTAAGTGTATTAGGAAAATTTCTTTTTAGTTTTCTAGCTGCAACTATAGGTGTTAGTTTCTTTGTTTTTATGTACTTAGACCCTTTAAAATATCGAAAGAGAAAGGTAGATGGAAAATCCTATAATCACCAAAAGCAAAAATACGAGCAACAAGAAGATTTGCCTTCATCTTTGAGAGAAGTATTAACATCTGATAAAAGCAATGAAAAATAAAATTCTCTGTAGATCTAATGCTAAAAATAGAGTTAGTAAAAAATAAGAAAGAAAAAAGAGTAATTTACTCTGCTTTATGTTTAATATATTTTATTTCTTTTTCAGATTTCCAAAAACCATGTATGTTACAATAAGATGTTGCAATAAGCTTTCCTGGTTTGTCAATTACTAAATGAAATACGGCATAAGGTTCTGAGTAAATTCCACTTGTATCAGGTCCTTTTAATGAGGCTCCATGAGCATCAAAATTTGCACAGCCAATTTGATAAGGGTACTTTTCTCCATCAGGCCAGAACATTAGTTTTATCCAAGAAATATGATGTTCTGTTTTGTTTGGATGTGCAATTTCTTTTCCTACACTGACAATAACTGAATTTTTTCCCTCT
>DAOVKB010000104.1:0-3199 GCA_030631995.1 archaeon
AAAAGGTGCAGTTATAGCAACTCTTTGCCCATCTATTACAGAGTAATAAACTACTTTCCAATATCTTTTCTTTTTCATTTTCTTGGTAACATACTTAGCAGTCTTAATTCCTGAAAAGAAACTTGGTGGAACACCAGCTCCGTCAACATTTCCCCCAGCAAAAAGAAGTCGTTTTAGTGGTGATTTGAAACTAGGTAACTTCTGATCAATCTGTGGCCCATACCACGAACCTTCTGTGGATTGAATATACCGTTCGTAAGTTAATGGAGTAGCTATTTCTTTTACCTTAATTTTTTGGGTCAAATCTGGAATAACCTTTTCGGCTAGTTTTATCAATTTGTTTGCAAATATCTCCTTTAGCTCATGATATGTATCATTCTTTTTACCATCTTTGCCTATACCCCATTTTTTCTTATAATTGTAAGGTGCCATAGAAAGCAATATTACAGAAGAACCTTTATCATTTCTAAGTGAAGGATCTATATTCTGGGGAATTCTAATCAATACTTCTTCTGGATCAAATTTATCTGCCCTCAATCTTTCTATGTATTTTTCTGCATCAACGTTGTATGCAATATGAGAATGATAATCATCAAGGTGTGTATCTAATCCCAAAAACACTGCAAATCCAGTTATTGATTGCTTTATTTTAGAAATGAAATTCTGGTAAGATTTTTTGAAGAAATCTTTTCCTACAAAATCAAAAACAGTCTTTCTGAGATCTGCATTAGAGATAATCCATTTACCATAAAAAATACTCCCATCTTCTAAACGGACCCCTACAGCTTTTTTCTTATGAAAGAGGATCTTTTCAACTTTTGAATTGTATTTTACCTCTCCTCCATTCAATTTGAATGCTTTTACCATATTTTTTGCAAAAGCTAACATTCCTCCTTTTGGATAAAAGTTACCATCAATAAAGGGGGAATTAAAAGCAATAGCTGCAGAAGGCGCACTGATTTTATCAGGTAAAACACCCAACCATAAACTGTATACTGCTAAGATTTTTCTCAAATCAGGATTTGTAATAAATTTATCTAAGAGTTGTTGAAAGGTCTTTGTACCATACTTTCTAAGTGTTGGACGTGTAAAAACAATCTTTAGTAGAGTTCGAAAAGAAGTATCGAGATTATTGATAGACAATGAAAAGTACTCATCACTCATTTTTTTGATTATTTCAAAGTAACTCTTTATTTCCTCTTCTTCATCTGGAAAATGCTTTATTAATTCCTCAATAAATTTCTCCAGTTTGTTGTGCATAATAACCGTTCTATCTTGATATTTCATCACTTCTACTGGGTCTATAGAGATAAAGTCTTGAAAAACTCCAACCTCTTCAAGACCTTTACGAAAAACTTGACCCTCTCCACAATAAACTAATCCCTCTGCTCCACTATCGAAATAGTAACCCTTTCTTTTGAAGCCGTTTACACTTCCTCCAGGGATGGAGTGTTGTTCAAGAATTAATGTTTTTAAGTTTGGATTCTTTTTCTTGAGATAAAGTCCAGAACCTAATCCACCCATACCTGAACCGATTATTATCACATCATAATATTCTGCTTTCATCAGCGTAACCACACTAATCTTCAAGTATCAACTTATACCTGAAGCGTTCCACAAAAGTATCAGATTTTACTAAAGTCCTAAACTAAAAGTATCCTATTATACTTGCGTGTGAGCTGAGCTAACCTCCAGTTGTATATATATATTCACTAGAGACAAAGAATTTTCAAACAATTTCAATATGTTAAATAAAAAAAAATAAAGAGAAGAATATCATGCTACAGTTTCTTCTACTTTAAGAAAACCATGTACATCTAGCCTGATTATACGTGAGATTTCATTAATCATATCGATGATAGTCATTACAATAGTGAAAATAACACCGATTTTGACGTATAGTAAAATATCTGCACCAGGGAATACACCAAGTAATGGATCTATTAGGATTGATTTATTATTCAATAGTTGTAGGAATAAAGCTATTGTTAAGCTAGAAGGAATGAATGATAGTGTTATGAATAGTTGTTGGAATCTCACATGCTTACCAATCAATCCACGAGAGAAAGCGATGACTCCTGAGAATACTATTATCCCCCCAAATAATCTCAACCATTGTGTTAAACCTACCATGTCAAAGGCATAGTATTCAGTGAAATTCGCAAAGGGGAAGAATATTAGTGTAAAACCAAACGCAAATCCCATTATACCAATAATAAGTAGTTCAGTTTGAGATGGTATGATTTTCTTAGGTTTTTTCGCTTTCACTTTCTTAATCTCTCTTGATAGAACATCTTTTTTTGGTTCAGCAATTTTCTTAAAGTCCTCTGGGAGGAATCCATGCATTGATAGTTGAATGAATACTAGAGATACTGCAACAAAACCAATGAGGAAACCATTGAATGTACTTCCAAAAAACTCTGCTGCAACTTGGGCAGCAGTTGCTTTTCCAATTCCAAATGCCATTGAAACCAGATTAGCGAATAGAACAATTGCACCAACTACTATTAGTGACTTATAAAATAATGGCCACAATTCCTCAGTAATATAAAACTTAGGTTTTCCTCTCCTTCTATACTCTCGAGTAATTTTTCGAGGAGAACCCATTATGTCTATAGCTTCTCTTATATGCCAAGCTTCTGGTTCTTTTCCTTCTGCTAGTTCAGTAGCTTTATCCCAAATGTGATCTTCCAATTCACTTCGGAAATCTTTCAATTCCTTTACATCTGTTTTTAACCAGATAGGAAGCTTCTTTGTAATTTCATCAAGATACTCTTTTATTAGTAATTCTTGTTCACTTTTCTTACTCATTTTTACCACCTTATTTTGCTAAACCTTCAATATTTAATCCACAAATGTTGCAGAACCTCACATCTTCATCTTGGGGAATTTTGTTTGTACAATTAGGACAATATAGATATTCCTTCTCAGGAAGCTTGACTTCAAATTCCATAACGCTTGATATAGCTTCCAATAGTTTTGAAAAGAAACCCATCATATGATCATAAAGTCTAGCTCCCTCTTCTGTCAAATTATAGTACTTTCTAGGACGTCCTCCTGATTCTTTTCTTACAGATGAAAGGAGACCATCTCTTTCTAGTTTTCGTAAAATTGGATAAAGGGTGCCTTCCTCTATAACAAGTATTTTCTTTGTGTCCTGTTCAAGTTCTTTCAGAAGCTGGTAACCATAGATTCCCTC
>DAOVKB010000005.1:0-32275 GCA_030631995.1 archaeon
ATAATTTTCTTAATAATATTAGTACCAGTAATTGATACTTTGATTAAAACACCTGGTATTGAAACAGGAATTGATAGTGTGGTTCTCTTATCCGCAAGTAGCTTCTCCGGTGACGATATTGTATTCCTCCCCTTTAATATTTATTTCAAACATGATGGTTCATGGAATAAAGTTCTAAAGAGTTTTGAAGTTGTTGGAATACAAAACGGAACTATTTTGGCAACTATGAAATGGAAGTCTTACATTCAAGTTGAAGGTGATAATATTATTGGTGGTTCTCTGATTTTCGATCCTAATGAGTTTAATGCTAATATATCACTAACAATTAGCATTTCTTACATTATTCATTACAGATTTGGTTCGGATGTACCTCAAGTATTTGAGGATACTTTTGACCCCCCTTATTTACAAATTTAATAAAAAGAAAACTCCCTCTATATTACTCTAACATCATATATTTTCTTTTATCCTAAGAGGAATCTCATTAGGAGTTCTTACAGTAGTTATTCCTGCTTCACTAAGTATTCTCATCTTTTCTTTTGCTGTCCCAGATTTGCCATGAACAATAGCTCCTGCATGCCCCATCTGTTTTCCTGGAGGTGCAGTCTGTCCCGCAATAAATCCATAAACAGGTTTAGAAATTTCTGCTTTAACTAAATCTGCTGCTTCTTGTTCTCCTGTTCCACCAATCTCTCCTACTAGAACAATGTGTTTTGTCTGTTGATCTTCTTCAAACCATTTCAAACATTCATTAAATCCAATCCCCTTTATTGGGTCACCACCCAATCCTACACAGGTTGATTGACCAAAATCATTGATTGTTAAATTCTGAATTATTTCATAAGTTAATGTTCCACTTCTACTTACTATACCAACATTACCTTGTTTACATATCTCCCCTGGAATTATACCTATCTTACTTTCTCCTGGAGTGATTATACCCGGGCAATTAGGACCTATCATTATCATATTATTTTCCAGTACTCTTTGTTTGATTTTTGAGGTATCTTTGACTGGTACTCCTTCAGTAATTACAGTAAGTAATTCAATTCCTGAATCAATAGCTTCTAAAGCTGCAGAATAAGTGAATCTTGCTGGGATGAAAATGACAGAAGCAGTTGCTTGTGTCTCTCTAACAGCTTCTTTCATGCTATCATACACAGGAACTCCCAAATGCTCTTGCCCCCCCTTTCCTGGAGTAACTCCTGCCACAACCTTTGTTCCATACTCTATCATAGATCGTGCATGAAAAGTTCCTTGCTTACCTGTGATACCTTGAACAATAACCTTTGTGTTTTTATCTAATATAATTGCCATTTTAATTACCTCCTTTTACAAGTTCAACAATTCTCTTTGCTGCAGGTTCCATTTTTCCATAAGCGTTTATTCCATTATCTTCTAGTATCTGAATGCCCTGATCATCATTAGTACCAACAAGTCGTATTACCATTGGAACCTTAATTTCATATCTTTTAGATGCATTAATTATACCGTTTGCAACATCATCGCATCGGGTTATTCCTGCAAAGAAGTTTACAAAGATTCCTTTGATATCCTGTCTTGAAAGAATTTCCAGAGATTTCTCTATTTTAGTTTCATCAGCCCCACCACCAACATCTAGAAAATTAGCAGGTGAGCTTCCATAAAATTCTAGCAAATCACAGGTTGCCATTGCAAGTCCAGCTCCACCAGATATTATTCCAATCTCTCCATCAAGTTGTACGTAACTTATACCTGCTTGATCAGCTTCAAATTCTAAATCGGTATGTCTATCTCTTTGAGATTTAAGATTAGCAATATCGGGTTGTCTATAATCAGCATTTCCATCGATAACAACTTTGGAATCAGCTGCAATTATCTGTTTATCAGGAGTTAAAATCAAAGGGTTAATTTCTATAAGTGTAAGATCTCTTTTTTGTGCCATTTTAAACATGTTAGTCATAATATTAGCGAAAGAAGTTAGAGTTCGTGCTTCAAATCCAAGTTTCTTTCCTAAGTCCATGAACATGTAAGGAAGAGGTTCAGTAAAAACAGAAAAATAATCTTTGAAGATTTCATCAGGGTATTTTTCTGCTACTTCTTCAATATCTACCCCACCACGAGAACTAGCTAAAACTAGATACTTACTTGATGCATTATCAAGCATTAAAGACAAATAATACTCGTTTTCAATTTCCATGGGTTCTTCAAGCATAACTAATTCGACAGGTTTTCCTTTATGATCTCTGCCAAGAATACTTTGAATATAGTCTTCTGCTTCAGATGCTGAAACCTTTCTAATTAATCCCGCTTTTCCTCTTCCTCCTGAAAGAGCTTGAGCTTTAGCCATCATGATGTCACTACCTAGTTCTTCAGAAAAAGTTTTGATGCTGGAAATACCATCATAAGCTCTGAATTTTGGAACGGGTATTCTGTTCTCTTTGAATAATTGTTTTCCTTCAATTTCGTAAAGCATTGGCATATTGTGACCAACTGGCTTTGAAGTCTTTTTAAGGTCTTTGAAGTGAGCTCATTGATATGTGAAAATAGAAACTATCAATATCTTGGTGATGATAAAAGAAGATAGTTGAGTTATTTGACAAATTCAACTCTTTTTGTTCGTGGATATGATAAAACCCATTTCTTATTGCAATCTGGGCATGTAAGTCTCAAATCCACTTTTTTAGAGGTTTTAGAAGCCATCTTTGTTTGAGTAACGGGTCTCTTACTAAATCTACCTTTATTACCATACCCTCTTCTCTTACGCTTCTCTCTTCTAGCCATGGCAGACAAACCACCTTTTCTTCTAGCACTTTTTTCTTGCTTTACTTTCATTCTTTGGTGTTTTCCACAGCTTGGGCAGTATTTATTCATTATTTCTGGTATTTTGACCATTTTCGTCACTCACCATAGTGCTTTGATTAACATTTTTATTTGTTTCCTTCTGTGAGCATGATTAAGGATATATCAAATTTCTCTAATAGCTTGGATGTCTCTTAGTTTTTGTAGTGGTATAACCTGATAGGTTCTATTAGGCATCTCTCGCCTAATACTCAAAGGTAGAAGTTTAGCTCTCAATTCCATTTCTGCAAGCACAAGAGGTGATTTTGCATCAAGATTTTCCATTTGTAAAAGAACAGGAGCTCCCATACTTAGTTGAAGTGCGCGAGCACCTACGATTCTGGCTCTTTCAAAACGAGTTATACGATCAGGACCAACCTTCACTGATTTCGATACGATTTCTAATCCTTCCCCACTAGCGTCCTCATCTGTAACAAGCGACATAACTGTTCACCAAAACCTATCAATTGAGATTACAAATTTAATCGCTTGTCTCATCTTAAAAATATTTAGTTAGATGGGAAATTAACAATTTAATAAACAGAAAACTTCAACGTAAATTTCTGCTGATAAAAATAAATGCTACCGAAATTTTTTTAATACCGACATAAAAGCTCAAAATAGTCGGAATTTAAAGTGATTGGGCTTTAGAACTGTAAAAGTTCATTTGCATATCTGGAAAACCTTTAATAAGAAATTAACACAAAATTAAACAGATAAAGCGAAAAGAAAAACAACACTTATAAAACCATTAAGAAATGTAAAATAACAAAACGGAATGTCAGCACATGAGCATGTTTGGTTCGTTTTCCTCATGGTTGAGAGCAAAACTAAAGAAAGAGCAAAAGGCTAAAATATTAATATTAGGGCTAGATGCAGCAGGTAAAACAACCTTAACTCGATTTATGAGATTTGGTAGATTTGCTGAAAACCTCACACCAACCATAGGGCAAAACATAGAGTCGTTTGAATTTGAAGGATGGACTATAACAGCTATTGATGTTGCAGGACAATCACATTTTCGTTTTCTGTGGGAAGCACATTATCCTGGATGTAGTGCTGTCATTTTTGTCATTGATGCTGCTGATATTGAGCGTCTTCCTGAAGCAAGAGACGTTCTCAAGACACATGTTTTTAACAACCCTTACATGGAAAACGTACCTACACTAATCATGGCTAATAAGCAAGATCTACCTGGAGCTGTAGAAGCACCATTGTTAATACAAATGCTAGGGCTGCATCTTGATTTGAAAGATAGAACATTCGCTGTTTTTGATACAAGTATTTTACATGGGAAGGGAATTAAAGAAGCATTTACATGGCTTGTAAATGAACTTGATATACATCTATCATGATGTTTTCAAAATATTTTTGATTTAGTTTGTTTTAAGTTTAAATTTAAATTTAGCAAGAAAACCACCAATATTACCAGTTTCAATAGGATCCAGAAATATTGATGAATTTTTTAGGTCCATTGAGATTCCTTTAGTGTCCAATATTGGAGCTTCTCTAGCTTTGAGTACTTTCTTGGTTTGAAGAATTCTTACTTCCTCTGGAAAGCTCTGACTCTCATAATAAGCTTTCTCCAATATCTTCTTGAAAATTCCTTCGTTCTCTAAATAATCCATTGAATGCGTAGTATAAGTTATTGATGCATTTTCATGCAGGCATCTAAATAGGTAAGTAACTATATCAGTCTGTGCTTTCACCATCTCTCTTAATTTTCCTGCACTAAGATTCGAAGAAAAAACAGGTTTAATTGCTGTTCTTGAGTTCTGTAATCCTAGATATACAGAGCTATATTTCATTTCATGTCTTTCTCTCAAAAAGGTGAGAAAAGGAACATGTAATAATCTTATTGCCTTGGTTTTTACCCTTTCAATTTGCCTTGTTATAGCTTTAACTTGTAATTCATTTTGTGCAATGACTGTTATTGGTGTTTTATGGTTTGTTAGCTCTGCAATGTAACATGCAACTTCCCCTCTATCACTCGAAGCTACAAGAATGTTATCCATTTTATCTAAATAGAGCGATTTTACTCCAATAGCTTGAACTGGAGTTAATATATTGAAGAAACCTCTCCTATAAACACTAAGTTCAGTTATGGGAGGAATATATCCAAGAGAATCAGAAACATTTACTACGGTCATTTGGGAAAGTGACTGAATTTCTTTACTGTTAACTTCTGCTACTCCTAATGCTATAATACTCCCCGTATGATCCAATACCTTCACTTTATCTCCTGAAACAAACTTGTCGTTTTTTACTATTGCAGCTGTATGGACATCTTTTCCTAAAGAAATATTTGAAGAAGATTCGATATCAACTATGACAGAAGGAATTTCGGGATCTTCAATAGAGAAATCTCTCTTCTCCACTTTAACTTCTAGGAAATCCTCAAACAAGTGATGTTTTTGTACTTCACACTCCATATCCTCAAAAATCATACGAAGAGAATCAAAATCAATTCTACTTTTATTCACTTGAACCCAAATAGTATCATATGGTTTCCTTAGATTCTCAATAATCTTCAGAGTTTTGTCCAATCCAAATGTTGTAATCCAATGATTCAGCAAGCTATCTGCATAATCATATTGTTTTACAAGTTCTCGAGATAATTCCTCTGAATCATCTGGTTCTTTTGGGGACGACATATAATGCAATATGCTTTCAGTTTTCTTGCTTTAAGAATATTTTTGAAACAGTGTAAGTTTAAGCCTAATCAAAAAATTGAAAAACAAGTTCATTTCTGAAACCTACAGAGGAGAGTCAATGGAACAAAAATCCTTTGTCAGACAAGCGGATTTAGGAGACATAAACGATATGATAAAGATAAATAGACAATGTCTCCCCGAGAACTATTCCTTTGATTTCTTCTATAGAATTATAACTGATTTTGGTTTTGCATGTGCGATTGCAGAACAAGATGGTCAAGTAATTGGTTATCTCCTATCCAGAGTAGAGCGTCCCTTTTCTTCCTTTATGGGCATGAATCCTGTAAAAGGACATGTAATCTCAATCGCAGTACTACCCAAATATCGACGGCAAGGATTGGGTATTGAGATTATGAAATATGGTATGAAGAAAATGATTGAACAAAAAGTTTCTTCAGTTTATCTTGAAGTGAGAGTTTCCAATATCGCTGCAGTTGAAATGTACAAGAAACTAGGTTTTTACATAAAAAAGGAACATAAGGAATACTACAGAGATGGAGAGTCTGCATACGTAATGGAATGGGGTAAAAGAGAAGAAAATGAAGACACATTTAGCGATCTTTCTTCTCAATGACACTCAAATATATATAGTGAAAAACTTACCAAAAAGTAGCATAATGACGCTGCATTATCTTGATCAGCCTTCTACAACGGGAGCTATATTCTCCTTTCTTGCAGAGGAAATAAAAGATTGGTTTACTTCGAGTTTTCCTAGTGGATTTACTCTACCTCAGTTGTATGCTATTCCTTCAATACACGATAGAAGAAATACTCTGGTTTTTAGTTCGACAGGATCAGGTAAAACTTTTGCAGCATTCTTAGCTGCAATCAACGAACTATTCATAGAATCTAAGAAAGGCACTTTGAAAGATCAAATTTATGTTCTTTATATCTCTCCCCTCAAAGCATTGGGTAATGACATAAGAAAAAATTTAGAAGAACCCTTACAAGGAATTCAAGATTTAGCTGCAGCAAATAATATAGTCACCCCCAAGATAAGAGCAGAAGTAAGGACTGGAGATACAACTCAAGCTGAAAGAACTCGAATGCTGAAAACACCTCCACATATCTTGATTACAACACCTGAGAGCCTAGGCTTAATTCTCACATCACCTAAATTTTCTCAACATCTAAAGAGCGTAAGGTGGGTAGTACTAGATGAAATTCATGAAGTAAGCTCTAACAAAAGAGGAGTATTCTTGTCTCTTTGCTTAGAATACCTTCAAGCAGAAATTACTAATCAAAAAGTCACAAAAATAGGATTATCGGCAACTCAAGCACCAATTGAAGAGATTGCTAGATTTTTAGTGGGTTTAGATGATAATGGAAAAGAGAACGAGTGTTACATAGCTAATTTACCTCCACAAAGAAAGCTAGATTTGGAAGTTAAAAGTCCAGTTAAAGATCTTCTGCACACACCTTATGTTATGGCTCAAGAAGGAATTTACACTATCCTCTCAGACCTAATTCTTGATCACGAAACTTCTATTATTTTTACTAATACAAGAAAAGGAGCTGAAAGTGTTGCATTTAAACTAAAAGAGTTTCTTGGTGATGAATACTCCTCTTCAATAGCAGTTCATCATTCGAGTTTATCCAGAGAGATAAGACTTGATGTTGAAGACAGATTAAAGAACAATGAATTATTAGCAGCTGTAACTTCAACATCTCTAGAATTGGGTATAGATATTGGAAGTGTAGAGCTAGTAGCGCAGATTGGATCTCCAAGAACCGTAGCAAAGTATATGCAGAGAGTTGGAAGAAGTGGGCACTCTTTAGATAGATTTGCAAAAGGAAGGTTAATTGTTACAGACAGGGATGATGCAATAGAATGTGCTGTAATAAATAAAAGCACGTATAGTCGTGACATAGATAAAGTCCAAATCCCGAGAAACTGTTTGGATGTCCTTGCACAATTTGTTGTTGCTATGTCAATAAACAAAAGGTGGCAAGTGGATGAAGCTTATCAACTAATAAAGAGATCTTATAATTTTCAATCACTTAAGTTTACAGATTTTATTAATGTCCTTGAATATCTGGGAGGTCACAACCTTGAAATGGAAGAAAGGAAGGTATACAGAAAGATATGGTATGATCACCAGGAAAAGGCTTTTGGAAAGAAAAGAAATACCCGCATGATATTTTATACAAATGTAGGAACAATCCCAGATAGTTCAGATTTCAGAGTTGAATTGGAAACATATCGAACAAGATTAGGAATGCTTTCTGAGAAATTTGTGGAAAGGTTAACACCAGGAGATATATTTGTTCTTGGGAGTCATACATATCAGTTCAGAAGAACAGTAGGATCTAGAGTTGTAGTCTCAGAAGCGTTTGGAAGAAGACCATCTATCCCAAACTGGATAGGAGAAGAACTACCTAGATCATTTGAGTTATCACAACAGATTGGTAGATTCATTGAAGCAGTTGCTCAAAAAATTCAAAAAGAAGAGGAAGTTGAAGTCAAAGATTGGGTAATGAGGTCTTTTCAAGTTGATGAAATAGTAGCTCAGACAATAGTCGACTATGTCAGAGAACAATTGCTCTTCATGAATACTGTTCCAAGTGATAAAAGATTGTTAATTGAATCTTTCATCGATCCACAAGGAAGGTTGAATCTTATCTTTCATTGCTATTATGGAAGAAGAGTAAATGATGCGTTGTCTAGAGCTTTCGCATATGCAATAGGAAAAAAGATTGATGCGGATGTAGGTTCCGCAGTAAACGATAATGGTTTTCTATTAATGCTTCCCCTGAATAAAATGATTGATACAGCAATCATTCCAGAGCTGGTATCATCAGAAAATCTTGAAGCAATACTCAAAAAAGCAATAATTAACACTGAACTCTTTCAAACAAGATTCAGACATGTAGCAAATAGAGCTTTAATGATTCTTAGAAGAAATGTAGATCGAAATGTTCCTGTTTCCAGACAATCTATGTACGCAAAAAGAATCTTTGCAGTAATTAAAGATCAAGAAAATTTCTGTGTAATAAAAGAGACCTATAGAGAAATATTAAGAGACTATATGGATCTGGAGAATTCAATAAATGTTCTTAACAAATTGGAGAAAGGTCTTTTCAAATATGAAATCACACCTCTTTCTGACATTTCTAGCCCTTTCTCTCATGGTATAGTGTTGTTGGGAGTAGCAGATATTGTACAAATTTCAGACCGTAGCGCATTACTTAGAGACTTACATCAACAAGTTCTTGCTAAAGTATTCGGAAAAGAAGGAACTAAAGAAATTCTCTTTAGTAAAGAATTAGTTACTAGAATCTTTAATAATAGAAGCTACAAAAATAACGAATTACCCATCTCCACACTAAAACAATTGAGAAGTGCAATTAAAGCACTAGCTCCAATCAAAACAATTGAAAGTATTGATCCCAGTATCTATCATTTATCTATTTCAGATTCCAAACAGATAAGAAAATGGGTTCTTTCTCTCCATAATAGTAAGGAGCTTTTAGAGATTCACATTGCTAAGGGAGAAAGAAGAACCATACCCGTTAATGATTTCCAGATTTTCTGGAATGTGTATGGTAAATCCATTGAGCTAACTGATATGGATAAAAAAATCCTGAAACTACTGAAAACCAAACATCCACTAGATTCTAAGGATATTGCAGAAGAAATAGATGAATCCAAGGATGTTATAGAAAAGAGATTAACTGCTTTAGAAAGTGCATTACTTATCGCAAGAACCGATTTCGAACTCTTTGGGGGAAGAGAAAAGTGGAAGTACTGTTTAATCGATGAGATTATCCCAGAGGATTTGAGAAAACAAGCTAAACGATTAGATCCTGAGGAATGTTTGAAAAAACTCCTGTTAAGATATCTTAAGGTGCATGGTCCATCCACAGCAAAAGAAATAGTAGAATATCTAAGAGTTGAGGAAGAGAAAATAGTCAGAGCTTTAACTGAGTTGGAACAGAAGAGTGAGATACTCAAAGGTCAGATAATTGAAGCTTCAGTTGATCCTCAATATATAAGATTAGCAGACAGAGAGCTATTAAGAAACTTAAGCAATAGAAAACCTGATTCTCTGATATTGACTCCAGAAGACCTAAATTTCATCCATTACTATTTCACTGTTGAGACATATCTTGTTCAAGAAACTAGCGGACAAGAAAGTATTATTGATATATTGGATACTCTGGGATCAATTGAGGAATTGAGTTCTTTAGCTGTTAGAATTCAAGATTATGATATAGGTTGGGTAAGAGATTATATTGAGAAGAATGAGATTATAAGGGGAAGATTCAGTCATGGAAGAATCGCTTATGTTACACGATCAATGTTTCCCTACTATTACACTGCATATCGAGAACACTTTAAACTAACTCAAGTTGAGGATAAAATACTTTCTGCAATAAGAAAATATGGACCTTTGACGAAAAGAGAAATTATAGAATTCACGGAATTGGATGATGATATTGCACAAGAAAGTATCATGATACTTGATAAAACTCTTCAGTTGGTGAGGAGATCACTAACAACAGACTCCTTCCTTCCTAGACAATTTATACCCAATGTCTACGATATCTCTTCAAGATATCTACCATCAGGAAATCTTCCAAGTTATGAAGAAAGCCAAAAATATATTCTACTCAAATTTATTGAGTCGTTGGGACCAGTTTCCCTTATAGAACTTACACACATTCTAGGTTTTAGATACAGCGATATAGAGAAAATAATTAAGGACCTTCTCCAGAAGAAGAAGATTATTGAAAAGAAATTAACTGAAAGAGAAACAAATTACTATATGACTAAAAACCGATTCGACGATATTTCTAAAATCAAAGATTCTCTGATTTATACAGCATTAAGAGAGGATGAAAAAATACTTATCCTACCAAGAAACGACCCTTTCACGAAGTTAGGACTTAGGTTTCATTTAAGAGATGTGTATGGAGAGGGACTTATAGATCCACTGTTGTTAGATGGAGAAGTTGTAGGATCAATTGAATATAAACTCTATAAAGGTCAATATTTACAAATCTATGACTTGAAGATAAAAGATGAAATTCTTTTCAATCCAATAATATTACAGAAGATTGCTGCAGAATTAGTCAAATATACGAGAAGAATTCACAGAGTTTTAAGTTTACAAATAGAGGATATTAATGGAAAGTCTGTTTTATCAAAATCAAACAAATTTGTTGCATCAACTCTTGTTAAAACAGGATTTAAGCTGATAAAGGACACTCTAGTTGGGGGAGATACGGTTACTAGAGTTTTCAATAAGAAAACAGTTGATAACTATATCCTAAATAATCTGTGGTTAAAGAGACAAGTTCCAGCTTTGAATGCTGATTCATTGCTTTCTTTGATAAATAAATTTGGATTCATCAACTTCAATGAGATTATAGCAAGATTCCCAGAAAGCATGACAACAGTGATTGTTTTTCTCATAAATCAACTACTTGAAGATAAAAGTATCATCTGTCAGAATAATACTTTGTATTCTCTTTCCTTTGCCCGATATAGAAAGTGTGGTCTGATAAGAAGAATGAAATTGAAACCAGAATTTGACAATTTTTATAATCACATTCACAAGGGAACTGTGAGTCTTTCTGAGTTAAACAGTAGATGGAAAGACTCCAATATAAGTGTCAAATCAACAATATCTGCTCTTGAAGCCAATATGCTTATTGGAGTGAAATCAATAGATAATCAGTTCAAACCCTCAGAATATTGGGACATTAGAAGCTTCATATCTAAAATTGATGTTGATCTAACAGATATTAAGAGAAGATACATTAAGCATTTAATAAACTGTTTTGGACTAGCATCAGAACAACAGATATCAGAAAGAGGTTCAATCCCAGGTGTTCTTACTAAAGTTAGAATCAAAGAAATATTATCTTTGCTTATCGATGATGAAGAAGTTTTGGGAGGTAGATTTGTAGAGAATGATCTTCATTTCTATTATATTACAAAAGAAAACTATGATGAACTTGAAATGAGGGAGAAGAAAGAAGAAGACGTTGAATACACAACAAAAGAAGAGCTGCAAAGATATTATCTTCTTCACCCAAATGATATAGCAAATATTGTGTTTAATGAAAATCTGCCCGAAAGATTTGATGTTTCATCAAACACTTATTTAATAGTCTTGAATATGAAACTTGCAGCTCAATGTAAACTAGAGTCTTCAGATGAGAAGCAAACTAAGATAAAGAATCTAAATTTAGCTCCTTGGCTTCAATCCGAAAGTTCCTTCAACTATATAATAAACGCTCTAGAGACCATTTCGTTGTTCCATATGGGTGAAACTGAATCAATAATCATTGAGCGAATCAATGGACTTTCTACAAACAGGTTGGTGATTTAAATTTCAGTGGATCACAAAATAACAATGACTCTAGAGATGCTAGCTCTGTATTTAGCTGAGAAACAAGGGTTAACCACTGAATATAAAGGCATTAATTATGGACATTCAGTTTCAATAGTGAAGAACAGTGTATTGTTTCAAGATCCTGAATCACTCTATGCTAGGATGAGAACTTTCTCCCCTTCTCTGATTCATTCTTTGATTAGAAACAAACATCTAATCCAAGCTCCTTTCAAAGAAAATAAATTAGCATATATTGGAAAAGAATTATTACCTATTTTTTATTATTCGAATGTTAAAGATGAGATAGAGTATAAACGCTCTGAAACACGTTCTGTTCTTGAGTTCTTGAATGAGAAAGGTTCTTCAACACGACAAAAAATAATGGATCAATTTAAGCTAACTAAAGAACAAGTAATGGAAGTCTTAACAGAACTTCGAAACAATTTTCAGATCTTTATGTTCTATGACGGAACTAGATGGACTATTTATAGTTCTGATATCTTATTAGATTCAGATCCAATAAGCAAAACTTCTGCTGTTACTGAACTAGTTTATCAAACAATCAAAAGCTATGGACCAATCACTGTTCCTCAAATTATGCACATGTTGGAAATGTCAGGGGGACGAATTAGTACCTGCATTATAGAGTTATACGAAAATAAGAAAATAATAAGAGGTTATTTTGTAGAAAACTCTAGTTATGAAGCTTTTATTGTAGCAGATGAACTACAATATCTGAGTGAGTTTATAGAAAAATACACTCCTGAAGAGAAAAAGGAAATGATGATTTTACCTTCATCTGATTTTGTAGCGAGATACTGGGCATCAGCTGATTTTACAGTTCTGGAGGAAACTGAAAAGGAATTGGTTCTAATTTCGGGAAAACCCATATGCACCTTTGACTACAAAGTCATAGGAGATAATTTGCATGTAATCAATCTTCGTAAAACATCTGAATATAGCAATTATGAAGATGAGATTAGGATTAAGATTCAAGAATTTGCCGAAAATAAAGGAAAGATGCTAGTTTTTCCTAAACTTGAATCAGAAGAAATTGAAACACAATCCAAAGAATTCGCAAGGGTATTATCTCAAAGAGGATATTCTGCTCGGACTTCTGGTCTTTTTTATCATCTCTCAAAATTTACTAAGAAGGAAGTTAACAAGCGTTTGGTTACTTATGATGATGTTTTTCCCCTTCTCTTACACTTCCAGTTCATGAGTACTCAAAAACAATCTACATCAAAAAACGGATTAAGAAACAGCATCACTTCATTAGGCATTCCTTTATCTCTTCCTTCGATTAAGCTTCGATTAAGTCTAGGAAAAGAGTATTTTATTAATGAAATGGTCATCGAAAAACAACTTGCGTTAGGTAAGTTTGGTGGTTTTTCAAGAGGATATATATCTTCTGAAAATTATCTTATCTACTCCAAACTAAGTCCAACAAGACATTTGGGTGTTTTAGAAGAGAAAACTGTTGGAATAATAAAACGAAAGGGAAAGATAAATTTCAAACAGCTTAAAGCAGAGATGAATCTTTCAGAGAGAGTCCTATTAGCAACTCTCCAACGATTAGAAATAGCTCATGAAATAGTACAAGCTAAATCTGTTTCGAATCAAATCATCTGGTTACCTGTTTCTGATTTTCTAAAAAATATCAATGCGAAAAAAGTGGAAACTCAGAGAGAAGCATGGATTGATGTTGTATTTCGAATGTTGTCTTCGAATCTTCCTCTTACTATATCCCAAATAGCTAATATCACAGGTCTATCAAACACACAAGTTGAGGTATACCTCAAAGAACTAATAGCTTCTAGAGGTGTGAGATCAGGAAAGTACATCGAGGATGTCAATGAAATTCAGTTCACAGTTAAAGAAGTAGAAGAACTGATTGCAGGTTATATCTTACAAAAAGAAGAATCAAGTTCTAAAATTAAAGAAGCTTCTTCTTCAATTTATCTTCCAAGGAATGATCCAATAATAACTCTTTATCGAACATACTTATTAAAACGCTTTAAACTGCGCTCTCTTTTCTTAAGGAGCTTACCTACTGACTTTGCAGAACTTATTCTAATTAATGGATTACCTGCAGCAGCTTTGCATTTCAAGAAACAAGAAAAAATTGATTTTATAAACAATATAGAAATTTTACCTGAATATGCAGATTCACATTCTATCATGCTTCTTTTTAGTGCCATTCAAAATTATCTTAATAAAACAAAAGAAGAAGGAAAGAGACAATTGAGGATCAAGCAGATAAATGGAATTCCCATATATTCCGAAGCAGGTAGAAAGTTTTTAACGTTAATGAAAGATATGCAAGTAGATTTTCTCATCCAACCATAACTCTTCAGAGGGATATCTTTTTTATTTCTAAATCCAAAGTTACTCTGATGATAAGATCTGCTCAATATGCTGGTTCTTTCTATGCTAATAGACCTGATGAACTTCTAGCTTCAATAAATCATTGCTTTAAAGGTCCATTTGGGCCACAACAACTACCAGAAGAAGTGGAAAAGATTGAACAACCAATCCCTTTCTTTTTAGTTCCCCACGCAGGATATATTTATAGTGGTCCTGTAGCAGCTTGGAGTTATCTAGAATTAAGCAAATACCCACATCCAGATACAGTAATAATTCTTGGTCCAAATCATACAGGATTTGGTGCTGATATAGGAGTACCTAAAGATGTTAAAGCTTGGAGTACCCCTCTTGGCGATGTTGAAATCGATCATACCTTAATTGATAAAATGGTAAATGCAAGCAATCATATATCAAAAAACGATCTCTCACATGCCAGAGAACATTCAATAGAGGTTCAATTGCCTTTTCTTCAATTTGCATTATCTGAACCATTCAAATTAATCCCTATTTCTCTATTAAATCAAGGAATGGATGCAGCGATACTCTTGGGAGAAGTACTAAGTGATATCTGCTTGAATGAAAATGCTATAGTAATTGCTAGTAGCGATTTTTCACATTATGAATCTCAAGAAACAGCTAAGAACAAAGATTCAAAAGTGCTCGATGCAATAGCAAAACTTGACATAAAAGCAATGTATGATACAAAATACAGTCTAAATGTTTCAATGTGTGGACATGGTCCAATAGGAGCTACAATTGAAGCTGCAAAAAAAACCAATAGAACAAAAAGCAAAATTCTAAGTTATGCGACATCTGGTGATGTCTCTGGTATGAAAAAGCAAGTGGTTGGATATGGTGCAGCTGCTTTCTATACAGATGAATAAACATGTGCCCTTAGAGAAACAGATATCAGTAAAGGATATCATAAAGTTAGATAAGTGAGATTAGTGTCAAGGAAAATGCATTCTACAAGCAAAATCGTTCTCATAGGTGATGCGAGGGTTGGAAAAACTTCGTTAGTTAGAAGATTTGTCACTAACATGTTTGATCCTTCATATCAAATAACTCTTGGAACAACCATTATGAAAAAAGATGTTGAATACTTAAATTATATCGTAACCCTTGCAATCTGGGATATAGGAGGTCAAGATGTTTTTAGACAGATTCGTAGTAAATATTTCTTTGGAAGTAGTGGAGCTTTAGCAATATGTGATGTTTCCAATCCTAAAACATATGAAAATCTACCTACTTGGGTTGACTCCTTTAGGAATGAAGTTGGAGATAAACCTATTATATTCTTAGGCAATAAGTGTGATTTAAAGGATGCTGAAATAAAAGAAGAAGATATGAAAGCTATTGTTGACAAGTACGGAAATGCGGAATTCTTATTCACATCTGCAAAAGATGGAACCAATACAGAAAAAGCCTTCATCAATTTAGTCAGACTGATGGTAGCTGAAGAAGATATTATTTAGTTTTTAACTTTCAATATTTTGTCGAAGAAGATAAAGAGCAATAGTTATTTCTCCTAAACAACCAATTTCGTTCATCTTATCAAAATAAATTGGTTTTCCTAAATCTAGCTCTTGTTTTGTTAGACCTGGATCTGCACCCCCAAATACTAAAAGTACTGTTTTTCCTGATAAGTATGATTCTGCAATTGAAACAGGATTGAAAGTTTCTTTTGAAAAAGGTCTCTTGATGAATAAATATATCTCGTCTGGAGAACATAAATCAATAGAATCTTTTATATCTTGGAGATAAAGAACATTAGCTTGATTTGAATGAGCCATTTTCTGAGCAATGGGGACACCTGTTGTAGCTCCTGTTCCTGCAGCTTTAGAAAAAACAATGTCTCTAGCTCCCAAACCTAAAGCAATTTTAGTGAATTCTTTACATAAATTAATGCTACTGAAATTGTGAAGTTGAACGATAAGCTTTCCATCGGTCATAAGAAAGAAAAAGTGTTACATAATAAAAAAGTAACCATCTCGATTATAGTAGAAAAGAAAATTCTTAAAAAGCAACAAAGACGACATAGATTAACTAAGCTCCGATAGTATAACGGTTAGTATTGGGGATTGTGGATCTTTATGAGCAAAATTCCCTAGGTGACGGTTCGATTCCGTCTCGGGGCACCAAATTCCATTTTTTATAGTTAACCATAAATGTATATTACATTAATAGTATTGATATCTTCTACTTTGTACTCCAAAGCACTAAATTTATTTACTTTGAGAAAAACTAGATTAAGGAATCTGATGAGAAAAATATCTCTAATCCTAAAGAAAAGAATCGAATCATTGGAGCTCTATTACATATCGGAGATTATTATTACTTTCTTCTGTCTGCTTTTTTTCTATTTATTGTATATTCTTCATCCAGAATCAGCTTTATGTTGGTTTGTTTACTCAAAACGTGGTTTTTCTATTACGTATATTCTACTATTAAATGTAGGTTCTATGCTAAACCTAATTATGTACTTTGGCACTAATTCTGAAGAAAGAATCAAGAAAAATAGTTTTATTAACCAAAGCTCAGTTAATTTTGCCATCAATCTTCTAGGCACTTTTTATTTCTATAATTGGTATTCTTCAGGATGCACAGGTTATATTGGACTACAAGTAATTTTTTATGTTCTTCTCTCGGTTCCTATCATATCTTCTATGAAGCTTCTTCTCATTACATTAGACAGGATAATACAAAAAAAGCTAAAGCCGTTTGTTTTAAAGAAATCTCTTATTTGTTCTATTTTTTCAAATACACTCTTTTACGAAATAATCCTAGTTTTTTTGATTGTAATTTTCTTTCTATCCATTCCAATACTTCACCCTAAATTTCACTTCTATTGCAATTTAGGTCTTCAGTACTCTACAAGACTCATTCCTTCAGCTCTATTTTCTCTGATATTAGTCATCTCCAACTTTGTTTTAATATATTCTTTACTTCCTAAAAGAACTAAGAATCTGAAACTAGCTCATCTGTTTCAAATAAGATATCTGCTTTATGTAGTAGTTATTTTAGGCATTAAATATCTCAAATACTATGAGAACACAAATTGTATTGGCTTTAGTCAAATGACTTGGTTCATGATTAAATCTATTCCTTGGATATTAATAATACCTTTAATTTTGTCGATTATCAAGAGAATAATAGGAATGCTAACTAAGTAAAAACAGTCAAGTCAATGTTCTAGGAAAATTTAAAGGAAAGTTATATTCTCTTTAGATTATCAAGGTGAAAAGGATGCCATGGGTAGATGAAGTGATAATGGGAGGAACATTCGATCATCTCCATCAGGGGCATAAAGCGCTTTTAGAAGCAGCAATAAGTATGGGGAACTTCATTAGAGTAGGGATAACTACAGATGAATTCGCTAAAAGTCTTAGAAGATCTGATTCCTATATTCATCTTATGCAACCATTGGAAATTAGAATAGAAAAGCTAGAAAAATATCTTCTATCTAGAGGTTGTGATAAATTTGAGATAATTGCGATAGATGATAGATATGGTTTTGCTCTTAACTCACCTGATGCAGAAGGTATTGTTGTGACTGAAGAAACATATCCTACTGCAGTGGACATTAATAAGCTTAGATCAATGAATAGCATGGATCAATTACTAATTCTTGTTATTCCTTTTGTTTTTGATGAAAAGGGGATAATTATCAGTTCTAGAAGAATTCGACAACAACTAGCTGAAATAACTGAAAAGGAATAAATGTAAAACGTGATATTAGGAAGTTAATCTCTTGATTCTATTCCTCTAAGGATTTCTTCACCCATTGTTATGAAAGCATCGGGAACATTAGTACCATTTTTTGCAGAAGTTTCTATAAAACCAATAAATCCAGCCTCTTGAGCATATTTCTTTCCTTCTTCTGTAGAAACATCTCGAAGATCATCCAGATCATTTTTGTTACCTACTAACATTAACATGATTCTTGGACTTTCAGTTTTAGCTTCTTTTACCCATGTTTGTAGATTTTCAAACGATTGACGTCTAGTAATATCATATGTAACTAAAGCTCCTAAACTCCCTTTGAAGAAAATTTGACGCATAGAAGCGAAACGATCTTGTCCTGCAATATCCCAAAGCTGCAGACAAATCCTTGTATCTTTTATTGTTTCAAATCTAGAATATGGTTCCATTCCAATTGTCATAAGGTATCCAGACTGGAATTTATTGTGAATGAACCTCTGAACTAAGCTTGTTTTTCCTACTGCTCCATCGCCTAATAATAGTATCTTAAAGGTGTATTTGTAGCTAGTCATTTTATAACAACATCTTATCGTTATTGTTTATAATTATTTTGTTAGAGTTTAATGATATAGAGAAATTTACATTATTTATTTGTTTGTCACATGTCTCTTTAAAGAAAGTTTAAAATCATCATTTTTTTCATACTCTCTGTTAATATGTTAGACCGAATTTTCAAAATTACTCGTAGTTGAGTAACTTAATTTGGGGAAATACGGTAACCCAGCCTTCAAGACTTATAGTCTTAAAGGAATTGTTTTTCTAGTTAAATCACCTAAATTTCTAGCTGCATTCAAATCACTATCTATTTGCAGACCACAGATTTCATTTGTACATTTGAATCTTTTACCTTTTCTTATTCCTTCTCTTTTACATTTTGAACAGAGTCTAGAACTTTTATATGGATTAGTTAGTTCACTTTGAATTCCATATCTTCTAGCAATTCCTGCAGTAGACTTCATAACTTGACTGAAAAACCAATGTACTTGCCAAGTTGAGAGAAAAGATCCAACTTTTGTTTTTGATGAAAGCTTGACCCATCTCAAATCCTCAAATCTAATGGTATTAACTTTTTTATATTTTGCAAATTCTGCAATACGAGTTGCTATCTGATGAACTAATTCATTATGTAAATTCCTAATTTTATACCATTTATGTTTATACTCTCTCTTTATATACCAATACTCTCTTGATTGAACATATCTAAAGTTTGAATTAAATTTCTGTTTTTTATTTTTACTTATTCCTTTAATCTGTGCCATTCTTGCCTGAAGTTCATATGCTTGTTTTTGGAGTCTTATTAATTTCTGCTTGTAATTAACAAAATTGTTTTTTTCCTTTTTTTCTGCACCTCTTTTGTTTGATAAATAGTTGAACCACTCACTCTTTGGTCCTGCTAATTGTTTTTGGTCTAAAAATCGTCGGTCAATTTCTGTACCATTAACTGTGATACTTAATGTAGCAAAGGTTTTCAGACCTAAATCACAATTAAGTATTCTCTGTTCTTTTTCATGAGTTCCTTCAATTCTCTCAGGTAAACGTTTTATAAACGGAAGAGCAAGTTGAAGCTTGCCACCTTGAACTTTTAGAACCCCACGAATAGGTTTTCCTCCTTTTTTTCTTATTTTGAAATACCTCTCCGGATTTGTAATTTTGTAGAAATATTTCTGATTTGGTCGAAAAGAAAGATGAACATAAACTTCTTTTCCATTCTCTATAAGTGAATAGATTTGTTCATCATCTAATCCTAATGGTATCGAAGCTTTTGTAAATTTGGGAATCTTAAGATAGAACTGAGGATTTTGAGATATTTCTAACAAGCGTAATCTTATTTCCGGTAATATTAGTCTTTGCAGCTTCTCTACGATTAATAGAGCGATGTGATATTCAAGAAGTTGTGTTAAGAAATGTAAAAAATCGTCTTCTGATTTTCCACTAAACAAATATCTTATTTCTATATTTTCTTTATTTAGGAAAATTCTCATAAAGAATTCAATTGGTTTCTTTATGATTCTATTTTCACTTTCATTAATTCGATTTTTTAGAAACTTGAGTAAATTACAATCTTCAAATTTTGAGCGATAACTTCTCATCCATTCTAATTTATGTAATTGCCATAGTTCATTATCTATGCTGTCAAGTTTTTTGGTTCCACAGATTCTGTAAATTAATTTAGATAATCCTGAATCTCCTTTTTCTTGCTTTTTTGTTTTGGAGGAATATTTATTCTTTCTTAATCTTTTAAAGTGCCTTGTCAGAATAGAAGAAGTCTGAATACAGAATTTTTTTATTAGGTCTTCCAAGTAAGAATCATCATATTTCTTTATGATTTCTTCTCTTATTTCATCTGAGAAAACTGATAAATTTTCATTTTTTATTTTGATATTTCTTAAAAGAACCTTTTTTAAGTAATTGAAATAATTTTGAATGATTGTTCTGTTAAGTATTGTTATATCTTTCGGATATTTCTTTGTATACCTCTCTCTTATTTGTTTGATATATCTATTATTTAGCGCATTGGTGACTTCTTGTTTCTTTAGGTTTTTACCAATCCAATAATCAAAATTTTGTCGCGAAACAGATATCCAAGAAGATGTTTCGCTTAATATTTCTGAAATTACTTCAACTATCTTTTTGATTTGTTTAGTATTACGAATAGCGAAAAATGAGTATTGTGAAGCACATCTAATGAGTCTCTCTTTTATCCCTAAGGATTTTAAATAGTTTTTTTCTTCAGTTCTTCTATTTATCTCATCATAGAATCTCTTTACAGAAATAAGACCATCCTTAATAAACAAGTTGTCTTCAAAATCAAGACCTACTGAAATCATTCTATTCACAGCAGAAGCATGTAAGTTAAAAACATCAAAGTCAAATTGAACTCCATTTATTGGTTTAAGATTAAAGATTCTAGTAAATGTTTCAGTTGAGATGTTGTTTCACCTGTTTCCAACGTTTCTCCTAATTTAATATCTAAAAAATGCTTTATAAACTCGATAAAATATAAGAGAAAGATAATCAACTCATTTTAGTTGATAATTAGTGTGTCTAGTTAAAAACTTTAAAAAACATTAAACCTTCTTCAAGTCGAACACAATGTTAGACCCTAATAATCTCGATTTCATAAAACTAGGTTTTCATGCAGGTCTAGAGGTTCACCATCAGCTTAAATCTGATAGAAAACTCTTCTGCAATTGTCCCCCAATTCTAGAGGAGGATCCAGAAGCAATGGATTATAGTTTTTTCCGATATTTTCGACCCGTACTTGGAGAAATGGGTGATTTTGATCCTGGAATGCTTGTCGAATTTGAAAAGAATTACAAAGTCATCTATTTTGCTTGTGAGAGAAACACCTGTACTTATGAGATGGATGAAACACCACCCTTTGTTCCTGATACTGAAGCAATTAGAAAGGGTTTCCTTCTTTCTGCATATTTTAACTGTTCAGCTTACGCTGAAGAAATAGTTGTTAATCGCAAACAATATCTTGATGGTTCCATTACCACAGGCTTTCAGCGTACTTTTATTTGTGGAAGAGATGGGTGGGTTCCTGTTAATGGAAAGAAGGTCAGGGTTACTAATGTACATATCGAAGAAGATGCTGCAAGAAGAGTTAATTGGATCGATACTTCAAGCAGAACTGTTTATTTTAATTTAGATAGACTAGGGGTACCTCTTACCGAAGTAATAACAGAATATACTGACGTTGATACACCTGAAGAATTAATTGAAACAGCTAAGCAAATTGGACGTGTTCTTAGATTAAGTAGAGTTGGAAGGAGAGGGCTTGGATCTGCTAGACAGGATGTAAATATATCGATTGAGGGGGGAGATAGGGTAGAAGTTAAAGGTGTTCAAGACCTTCATCTGTTTGATCTCTTATGTAGACATGAAGTTGTTAGACAACAAGCTCTTATTGAAATCATGGAGGAAATGAAAAAGAGGGATATCAAGAAAGATGATTTTGAACATACTTACATTGACATAAGTCATGTTTTAAATCTGGAAGACGGCTCAAAGGCTTTCGCTTCTGTTTTTCCTAAAATGAAAGGAATTTTCGGTCTTGAGGTACAACCAAACAAGGATTTCGGTCTGGAAATCTTTGAAAAAAGTATGTTAATAACTGGCATACCACGCGAATATCAGTTTCACAGTGATCAACTTGAAGAAAATGCATTAAGGAATCGATCTGATTATCCTTTTAAAATCAGCATTTATCACGAGGATTCCCACGACATCTGCTCGATTTTCAATCCAGGCTTATCTGACGCAGTTCTTGCAGTTGTAGGTCCCGAAAGAAAAGCAATGCATTGTTTGAAGAAAATCGTTGAGCGAGTAAAAATTGCTATAGATGGTGTACCCCAAGAAACAAGAAGATTTATCCGAAATGGGAATACAGAATTTCTCCGAGTGATTCATGGAAAAGACCGGATCTATCCTGATACAGATACTCCTCCTATTGTAATTTCTTTGGATAAAATACAAGAAATGACAAAGGATCTCAAAAAACGACCGTGGGAAGTGTTTGAGGATTTGAATGATAAATATGGTTTCTCACAAGATCAAATTGATCTTCTAATTAGAGATGAAAAAATTGAGAAATTTTACGATTATGCTGAAACAAAAAAGATTGATGCTAATTTAGCTTACAGGCTCTTAATAGATCTTCCACGTGAGAAAAGAAGAAGTGGTGTGATACTTCCAAATAATGTGATTGATATTATCGCCAAAGGTTTGGAGAAAAAGGATATAATAGCAGAACAAATCGGTATATCATTAAAGATTCTTTTAGAAAATCCTAATTTAACTTCAAAAGAGGTTAAAGCAAAATTGGGTACAAGACAGATACCAATTAATGAATTGGAAGAAATGATACTTTCAAAATTAAAGGAGTTGAATTTTATTCCAACAAAACAAGATGAGGGGTATGGTGACTTACTTGTGCCAAAAGTAGTAGGTGTAATTATCAAAGACGTTGGTTATGCCTTCTCTGGTGAGTATTTAGCGGAAGCTGTGAGACATGTAATCTCTAAACAGGAGGATGAATAAATTGAGTGATTCAGAAAATGAATTTGATCCTGAAGGATACAGAGGTCCATTAAGAGATCGATTATTGAAAGATAAAATTAGAACCTGGAGTAAAGTAAGTGTTAAGAAAGGGGATGCTGAATACGAAGGTTTGTTACTACCGAGAAGTCAACACACTGATGATAATTATATAACTCTAAAAGTTGATACAGGTTATAATTTAGGAATTTTAATCGATGAAGAAACAATTATTGCAGAAATCGGTTACCAAAAAGGTCTGTATAAACTTCCTCATATCGATGTTAAGTTTAAAGAAGAATTGCCAAATGTAACTTTATTGGGAACAGGAGGAACAGTCGCTTCTAGGTTGGATTACAGGACTGGAGCCGTGCTTCCTGCATTTACACCAGAAGAATTATTTTCAGCTGTTCCAGAACTAATCTCTACAGTTAATTTAACTCCAAAGACATTATATCAGATTCTAAGTGAGAATTTCCAGCCAGAGTATTGGGTGAAAACAGCAGAAGCAATTGGAAGAGAAATAGAACAAGGAGCAAATGGAATAATTATAGGTCATGGTACAGATACTATGTGTGTGACAGGATGTGCATTATCCTATTTTCTAAGGAATCTTCCTGTTCCAGTTGTGTTAGTAGGTAGTCAAAGAAGCTCAGACCGTCCTTCATCAGATGGTCCAAGAAATATTCTGTTTGCAGCTAATTTAGCAGGGCATCAGGATTTTGCAGAAGTTGTAATTTGCATGCATGGAAGTACAAGTGATAGTTATAATCTAATACATAGAGCAACCCGATGTCGCAAAATGCATTCTGCTAGACGAGATACTTTTCGTACATTATCAGATATTCCACTTGGCAAAATTGATGAATCAGGTGTAACGTGGTTTAAAGATGATATCTCACCAAGAAAACCTAATGATGATTTCTATGTGGATACACAAATTGATACTAGAGTGGGAATGCTCTATTTCTATCCTGGTATGAATCCTGATATGCTTGATTCTATGGTTGATTTAGGATATCATGGAGTAGTAATAATAGGTACAGGATTAGCTCATGTAGGAACTGATGTTTATCCCGCTTTGGAAAGATGTCAAGAAGAAGAAATACCCGTAGTCATGGTAGTTGAACCACTCTATGGTTTTGTTCAGCTTCGTGTATACGAAACTGGACGTGATATGTTAGCTAGAGGAGTAATAGAGGGTGAAAATATGCTCCCATCTGCTGCTTATACAAAATTAATCTGGACACTTGGACATACAAGGGATTTAGAAGAGGTCAAAAAAATTATGCTAACTCCAATGGCTGGTGAAATTACAAACAGAGAAAGTCCAAGAGGATTTATGCTTCTTCAAGGAATTGAAAAAGGAATTGATAACATTCTAAAAAACCTTTAATTTGTCATCTAAAACTTTAAAGTAAGTGAGAAATTGCATAGATTGATGTATATTAGCCACTACGATGTTCGTTTGTTTTATAAATGCCCAACACTGCTCTACCTTAATCTGTATGGACCTCAAGATGAAAAACAGATTCACCCAATAATACAAAGGAGAAAACACTATACAAGAAACTCTTTTTTAAAAACAATTAATGTGGAACAAGAAACTCAAAGAACCGTATCCCAGATGGAAAAAGCTAAGAAATCAATTTATCAATGTTGGATAAATACCAACAATCTTGTTGCAAAGGTTGATCGTCTTGATAAAGTAGATAATGAAAGTAATTTAGGTTCATATTCTTACAATGCATCTTTTACAAGAAATACTCTCACTCCTAAGAAGCCTCTTCTAATGGAAGGAGTATACGTTTCATATATCCTTCAAAAAATATTGAATACTGAAATCAAAGAATTCTATGTCCAGAAACAAAATGATATCCAACCAATCAGTATAACAGAATACCTTCCCGATTTTGAAAACGATTTAGTTTTAATCGATGAAATTATTCGAGGGGAGAAGGAAATATCACCCAATTACGTACGTACTTGCAGAGTATGCGAGTGGAGATTTTATTGTAAAAAAACCGCTGCTGAAAGTTCAGACCTAACTCTAATAAGCGGAATTGGTGGAAGGATCAAAAAGAAGCTGTTTGCACTTGGGATAGAAGATGTACCAAGCTTAGCACAAGTTGATTTGAACAGTTTACCTGAGGATCTTACAAGTAAAGCTGATTTTGATTTTTTTGTAAAACAAGCAAGATCATTAACTAAGAAAGAAGAAATTGTAAGAGAAAGCATAGAATTCCCTGAAACTCCTATAGAGCTTCATGTAGATATCGAAGGTTCTTCTCATCACAACTTCGTTTGGATTATTGGTTGTTTAATGAGAAAAGAAGGAGAAGCTGAATATATTTCATTTCTAGCTAACACACCAAAAGAAGAAAAAGAAATGGTTGTTTCATTTTCAGATTTTATTTCAAATCTTGGAGATGATTTTACTCTTTATCATTGGTCCTCTGCAGAACCCCAATATTTCAAGAATCTATTCACCAAATATTCACTCCCATTCAAGATGCTAAATAAAATAAATCGTAACTCATTTGACCTTTTTCCAATATTTAAAAGGAAAATAATCCTTCCATTGTATACGTACACATTAAAAGATGTAGCAAATTTTCTTGGATTCCAATGGCATGATCCACTTACTGATGGAGCAACAAGTATAGTACTCTTTGATAAATGGTACATAGAGAAAGATAAAAAATCTCTTCAGAAAGCCATTTCTTACAATTCAGATGACTGTAAAGCCTTGCTTATCATCAAAGATTATCTATCTAAAAAACTATCAGCTGAATAGAATAATCTATGCTCAATGCAAAAAGATTATTAGTATGAAATTTTTGCTTCTATCGACTAATATGTCTGATGATACATTCTATGGAGATTTAGGAGTTATTGGAGGAGGAGTAGGGGGACTTGGCTGCGCAATCATAGCTGCTTACAAAGGACTCAAAGTGACTGTGTTTGAAGGAGGTCGCTTGGGTGGAATAGTAACAACTTTGTATGCAAGAAAGATTGTTGAAAACTATCCTGGAACCCCCAGTATCCTAGGTAAAAGATTAATTGATGAGTTTGTTATTCAAGCTCGAGAAGTTCAAGCTGAAATTAAAGATGAACGAGTTCTTAATGTTGAAAAGAGTGATGATGCTTTGACCATCATCACTAATGAAGGTAGATATAATTTTAGAAGCATTGTAATTGCTACAGGATCTAGACCTGCTGAACTGGGTATTCCTGGTGAAAGAAAATTTAGGATGAAAGATAGAGGAGTATATAATTTCGTCACTGATCCTGATAGATTCAAAGGTAGTGAGGTTGTTATTGTAGGTGGAGGAGATACAGCCATTGATGCAGTACACGCAATTAGTAATATTGCTAAAAAAATCTATTTAGTTCACAGAAGAGATAGTTTCCGAGCTGCTGAAACTAAAGTAAAAGAGATAATTGATGACGATTTAGCTGAAATCTGTTACAATAGTGTAGTTGCAGAATTGAAAGGAGATAAAATGCTCGAAGAAGTAGTTTTGGAAAATGTTGATACTAAGATGAAAAAAGAAGTATCTGCAGATAAATGTATCTTAGCAGTAGGTATGAGTACAAATCTAGATATCTTTGAAGATTTAGGCATAGAAACTGAAGGTAAATATATAAAAGTGGATAAAGAAATGAGAACTAATGTTCCTAGTGTATTTGCTATCGGGGATATAGCTACCCAATATCAGTTAATTGTAATAGCTGTTGCTCAAGGGGCTAAAGCAGCCCATAATGCATTTGGTATGATACGTAAACCTTACTGGTACAAAGACGAAGAATGGCCCACAGAGGTTTGTTAATTTTCTACTTTTTTTCTTTTCCACTCTTTTAGAATTTTAATATCATAATTCAAATAAAAGAAAAGTTACAAATGCTACTGAGATCACAAGTGTCGTGTTATCTATAAATCTGTAATTAAACGCTTCTACTAACATAGCAACAACGGCAATTACAATTGCTTTCCACCAGAATCCTGGTAATGGTAACATATTATTAAAACCAAATGTTATGATGACCCCAATGAAGGAACCAAAAAAGACAAAAAAAGAGCCTTCAACACTTCTTTCTGCAAAAATCTTGTATTTGATTCTCCCGTAAGGTCTTCCTATCATCTCTCCCAAACCATCTCCTAAAGCAACAGCTAAAACCGCAATAGTGTAGATATACACCATGTCTCTATAAGCAAAGACAAAGAAGATAAGAAGAAGAGCAAAGGCAGATGAGAATCCATTTAAAATCAGTTCATATTTTCGTTCTCCCTCTCTAGTACATTCATCAATAATTCTTTGAACAAAACTGAACTTAGGTATAATAGATACAACAAACAGAATAGCAACAATAATAATAAGAGTAACAACAACATCAAAAACATTTTCAGCGAAAAAAGGGAAAAAAGCAACAAACAAATGAAGAATCATGTGCCCTAATTTTCGAACTTGCCACTTTGGCATTTTTAGAGCTTTGAAAATAAAAATAAGACTCAAGATAGCGAACGATAGTAGAACTGTAATAGCTACAAATGTCCAATTCACTTGAGTAGTATCAAATATCATTGTGTCACTACCTTCTCTTAGTTTGCAGGCTTACATAGAAGTTCTTTTATTTTCATGTCAAAGAAATTTTGTGTATGTGCTGGTTTGATAACCCAGGCAGTATCTGCTCCTCTACCTGTTCCACCTATAGCAATTAAATCATCCAAGGTAATAACTCCTGCATCTGCAGCCATTGCAACAATTTCCGCGCAAACTTTGGTTCCTTGACCAAAAACTCTGAATGTTTCAGCAATTAATTCTGCTATCATCCAGGTTCCATGCTTTTTGCGAATCGCACGACCAATACCTGCTAACGCATGGGTAGCTGTTACAACTGTAACCTTATTCTCTTGGAGTGTTTTTATTGTTTCAACTGGAATCTCCATCTCTCCAGGAGCTCGAAATCCTGCTTGGTGTGTAACTGCTATTAGTTTAACATTTGAGAAAAAATTCATCGCTTTTAATGCTGTAGCTCCTGATGTTGTAGCAATTACAATCTGGCTAATTCCTCCTTTCTCCACTCTCTCTTTTACAATCTCTAAAACCTCATCAGCATAGTTTCCCGGTTTCTCAAAATAAACAACCATACCTATGGATGGATTGTCTTCCTTATATTTTTTTACTAACGTATTAATCATGTTTGAGTATTAAGTAAAGTAAAGAATCATTCACCATTTCTTTATTCGAACAATTATTATACTATATTAAACAGCATTTCATTAAAAGAATCACTTTTCCTTGGTTCACTTGAAAAACTTTATAGATAACTTTGGATTAAGGTTTCATTAATGAGCGTTAGATTCGAGCTTAATCAAGGCAAAGTCAACGCAGTGAAAATAAGTATTCGAAAACGAATTCTGAATAAAAAACAAACAGAAATCGTCGATATATTCACAGATTGTATTTTTAATGCTATGCCTAGTATAACTAGAGAAACATTAAGAGCTATTCTAATCTGTGCAACCAGAGATTGGGAAATGAATAGAGCGCTCCCTCTTAATGATTTTAATTTCATGCATGTTAATGATAGAATCAAGGAATTTGACAACATTTATGGATTTTTTATTGCACGAATTCAAGATCTTTTAATTGAAGAGTTAGATGAGGAAACAATAGATTTCTTAAGAAAAGCATCTCTTACAAATTATAGAGATTTTCTGGGATCAGAAGGTTATGAAGTAGACTACTATAGTTTTGATTAGTAACAATATCTCTCACCACTCTACTGAGTAAACAATATATACTAGCTATTACTTTTCTCGATAATCCTAAGGTGTTATTATGAGAAAGAAGTTATTCTTTCTATTTACAATTATTACGTTATCTATAATTCTTTCAAGTTCATTAAGCAGTCGAACCAATGCTCAAGATACTATTAATATTTTTTTAGTTGGAACTGAGATAGAAGATGCTTTTCTTGCTAGAATAGAACTAGATCCAATTTTTGTGGTTTCTAGTCAAGAAATTGTAGGTTCTGATTTATCTGGAATTGATTGTTTAGTACTTCTTGATTATGCTCCTACTTGGTCTGAAGTATCTCTATTAGATTCTTATGCAGGTGGATTAATTATTTTTGTTGGTGAAAATCTGGTTAATAATGCCAGTCTACTTGTTCATTTTGGTCTTAGTTCTTCGACCTCAGGTCTTCTTTATGATGATTATGCATTACCCATACCTACAGAAGCTGGAGAGGATCACTTATTTATAAACAATATTCAATGGAACTCTGTTCCTACATTATCCAATTACACAAGCCTAGATTTAACTGGAGAAATTTTAGTTGAAACAAGTTCTATTAGTGAAAATCCTGGCATTCCTCTTATAGTTAGCTCTTCTGATGATAAACAAATAGTGTTTAATTTCTACCCCCAAATGACTTCTAATACAGAGATGATAGAATGGCCTTATTTCAATTATTTACTATATTTAACCATGACTTCTACATCTGAAAATCCGAATCTTTCATATGCAAAATGGAAATACTCACCCGTTCCCCATACTATTGAGACAGTTGTCTTAGGAGTATCAGTAATATTGACAATTATAGCGACAGGTATTGGATTTATTTATGCTAGAAAATATTCTAAGAAAAATCCCATAGAAAAGAAAGATCTTGAAGAGGTGAGTAAGGAAATAAAAACCGACGAAAAATGGGAAGAAGTGGGAATGCATCGACAACTAGGGGGATTTTTAGTTCAATTATTCTTGGGGTTGCTTATAATATTACCAAATGTTGTAATGAGTGCTCTTGTTTTTCCGTTAATCATATTACCAAGCCCTCAAGCAGCAGGATTTTACGATTTCACTATAAGATTCTTTGAAGCTCTTTGGTTATTCTTTGATCTAGGTACTTCTATAGTGCTTGTAAAATTCTTTAGTGAACACAGAGTAAAGAAACCCCAACAAGCAATTAAGTATGTTCAACTATTTGTCTGGTTCCAGATGTTATCAGGAATAGCACAATTATTTTTGATTTCATTCTTAGGCTCTATGATTTTTCCCCATACCTTTTTAGCACATATGACTTGGATTTTCGTTACGCATGCCTTTTTCCAATGGCCAGCATTTTTCCTAGTATTCATGTATCTTTTCCAAGCAATGAACAGAATCGATTACTATCAAATACTCAATTTACTGCTATATGGAATTTTAAACATTTCACTGCAGTATGTGTTAATAGTTCTCTTCAGATTCACTCTAGGTAAAAATCCTGTTTTTGGTGACGGATTAGCAGGTGCAATTGGATACAGTGTTGGTTTTTATGTAATTCAGGTGACTTCTTTCTTCATTGGATTATGGATGTTCAAAAGACTAGGATTTTCCTTGAAATCTATTTTCAGAATAGATTTTTCATGGGCTGAAGTTAAGGAAACTTTCAAATTTGGGCTCAAATGGATGATGGGAGCAATTTTGCCTCCTATTGGATGGTTTATTCAATTATTCCTATTATCGAAATTCTTACCTAACTATACTCAACAACAAGGATTCTTCTCTATTGCTTGGAATTTTGCTATGATTGTTATGCTTGTTGGTCTCTTTACACAGGGAATATTGCCTGCAATATCTGAATCTTACCATGCTAAGAAGAAAGTTTTAACTCGTTACTATACTGTAAGTTCTCTAAAGTGGAGTGCATATTTTGATTGGTATCTTGTTGCTGCTCTGCTAGCAGTAGGATGGCGATTTATTCTAGGAGGAGCAGGTGCTGAATGGGCAGGTGCTTCAGTCTTGATATTTTGGTTTTTATTCTTTCATGCAATAGGATACATCTCATGGTTAGGTGACTGGTGCTTCGCTGGCTCAGATAGGCCTGCATGGGCTGCTACTAGCTGGATAATTGAACAAGTTATACGAGCTTCTTTACTAGCAATCTGCATTCCGAGATACGAGTTCTTCAGTACAAACTTTGGTTCTCCTATGGTAGCAATTATGTTCGCATATTTTCCAGCACTAATTATAAAGAACATATTTATGTGGTGGCAAATAAGACGGAATGAATATTTCAAATTCAAATGGAAAGATTTACTATGGCAAGGTGTTGTTGCACCATTTCTCGCTGCTGCGATATTATTCGGAATTTTCGAAGGATTGTTTAGATTGATTTGGCAAGGAGAGATTATTACCTCTGTTGTAATTCTTCTGATTGGAACTTTAGGAGGGTTGTATCTTTTTGCATTTCTAGCCAGCTGGTTTGGAGCTTTTGATGATAACACTCTTGAGGAACTCAAAAAAGCAACAGGAATGGTAAAAGGTTTTGGATTTATGGCTAAACCTATGTACAAAATAACTGAATGGGCAGCAAAAATCTCCCCATTCCATAACAAATTTCCAATCTCAATATATGAGGAAGCTGCTAAAGAAGCTGCGGAACTAACTCAAGAAAAGACCCAACTTGTAATATAATCCTTCTCTTTTCTCATTTTTTTGTTTTTTTTGCAGATTGAATTGTTCTCTTTATCCATTCCTCACTATTAGGATCAGTCTCTAATTCTTCACAGAATTCCCAATCATCTCCTGCTATCAATCCGACTAGAGATATTTTTTTGAACTTTCTGGGTTTGTTTGGAGTTGCAGTAAATAAGAACAACAATTTTGCTGCTTTAGTTTTTAGTTTAATTATATCTAAAGAAAAATCTAAAGGAATCTCATCATCTTGTAAAGTAATCGCAACATCAGTTGATTCAGTATTAATTGCAGCAAATTTGGTTAGAGCTAATAGACTGTAATTTCTAATCCAATCCATTCTAGAAGATTTTTGAGCATGATTGTATAAGGAAGTTAAACACCCCTCTTTAATCAGATTTTGAAGTGCTTCTCTCCTAGCGTCATCTCCAATTGAGGGAGATTCAATTAATCGATCATATTTCCCACAGTCCATCATGCTAAATTGTATTTACACCAAAATAAATGTTGACTATCTGAATGAGAAAATTTTTAACCAATCCGCATCCTCAAAATGTTGATGGATTCAGTAACTCATGGGAGTGTATCTGTTTTAATAGGATTAATCTTCATTCAATTCTATAAAGATACACCTTTGTGGCTACTGATACTAGTAATGTTTGTTTTTGGAGTTTTAGTAGATTATGATCATGTTTTCTATTACAAAAGGAAATTTCCAGAAATAAAGATATGGAACATCCCTCAACTGATTAAGGTC
>DAOVKB010000012.1:0-23493 GCA_030631995.1 archaeon
ATTAGCTCTCTCTGTTTGTAAAATCCTTTAACAACATGAGATTCTGATCCAAATTTTTCAATGAAATTCTCTAACGTCTCTTCAAATGTACATTTTCGTATTCCGCAAGCAAGATTATCGGAGTAAGAAACAATTAACTCTTCAGCAGTTTGAGGTAAATAATCATGTGAAGGCAAACCAAATTCACTCGCCTCTTCTTCAGTTATTCCTGTTCCTATGTGTTTCAAAACAATTGACAGAATACGTGGATTTATCCTTTCATCTTCAAGAATTGCTGCTCCTTTAACTGCATGAAAAATGGAATGGCTTACCGATCTTCCTATATCGTGCAACATAGATCCCGCGATTACTAATTGTATATCTATATCAGATATTCTTTGACAGAACTCTTCAGCAATTTTGGTCACGCACAAACAATGTTGAATAACTTGAGGTGGTGTATTATGTTTCTTTAAAATCTCAAGACACTGGTCTTTAGAAGGAATATTAGTATCTGTCATTGGTTCTACGTAGCAATATATTTTAATGATATTTTTATAGTTTTTTAAAAATAATCAAGAAAACAATTGAATCAAAACTTTTTTAAGAAAAATCTAAAGATACATCACGATAGAAAATGCCTCAAGAGATTACAAAAGATAGATTAGAAGAAATCATTCAAATGACTATTGAACACGGAGGAGAGCTTCGAACAAAAAGGAGTAAAGATACAATTAAGTTAAAATTCAGAACTAGAAAACGTCTTTACACCATCAAATTGCCTTTAAAAGAGGCTGAATCTCTCATTAGTGACCTTTCTTCAAAAATGAATGTTGAATCATTTTCATAAAAATGAATAACTAGTCTTCATCATTCTTCTTTTTAATAACCACAATATCACCAAGAGTTTGAAAGGCTGGTCCTTTTTTCTGATCTTGAGGTCTATAAGCTTTTACTTCCTCAGTGATTTTTAAATCAAAGAATTTCTCTAGTTTTTCTATTATTTTATCAGGCGGTCTCATTTTTCCAGTTTCAATGCTCTGAAGCTCTGAAACGGATATTTTAGTTTGAATCGAGACATCTTTTTGACTTAACTTCATTTTTTGCCTAGCTAATCTTATACGGTCATGATAATCAGACACTAGTTCATTTCCCCCCCTAACAATTGCAGATTTTGTGCTACTTGAAGACGAATATCTGGGCGGGGATGTTCTTCTATGAACTGCAGGTTGAGTACTTGGTCTGGGTCCTGTGGATTTTTGTGGAGTTATTTTTTTACCATGTTTTGCACAAGATGGACAAACTTCTAAAACAGCTCCTTCAATTTTGATTTCTATGGGCCTTGCGTATATTTCTTGACCACACATTTCACATGTTGCCAATTTTATTCACCATAAGAATAATGTTTTTGTCTAAAAAATAAGACAAATTCAAAAACATTTTTCTATGAGAGTAAATGAACTGATAATGAACAGCTAAAAAGCTACCCATTACAAGGTGATGAGATAATGTCTATGGATTTTTGTCCAAAATGTGGAAAGTTACTTCAAACTGAGAAAGGTAAGAAAGGCAACTCTATTGTTGTTTGTTACAAATGTGGATATAAAAGACAACTAGAAGAGAACGAAAGCGTAGCTCTGACGGAAGAAATAAAACATGATATGGTCAAAGAGATGACAGTTGTCTTTGATGAAACAGATATTGACACAACCAAGCCAATTAAAGAGATTTATTGTCCGAAATGTGACCAAAATCAGAAGGTTAGTTTCTGGATGATTCAAACAAGGAGTGCTGATGAATCCCCTACAAGATTCTTTAGATGTACAGTCTGTGGTGAAACATGGCGTGAATATGATTGATGGAAGTTGAAATATGAGTAAAAAAGAAGCATCAGAAGAATATGAAAGCGAACTAAGAAAATACTCTAGAGCTAATCCTTTTGTTGAAGTTAGTGTTGCGGAAATTTCAAAACCAGGAAAGTATAGAATTATAGGATCTGTTGTGAGTTTTGAAGGAAACACACTTGTTGTCTCCGATGAAACAGAGGAAATCACTGTTGATGTAACGGAATTAGTAGATCAAGATTTTAAAGAAGGGGTTCAGCTCCAAATCCTTGGGTTTGCTGAATTTGAACCTGAGAAAAGATTCAAAGCTTTCATCATTCAAGATTTCAGCGAAGTCAACATTGAGTTGTACATGCAAGTTAGAGAGCTTGAACAATCTTTAAGAAAAAATTCTACATAGAAACTTATTAGGCGATTTCCTTATATATTGAAAAGTTATTGAAATGAAAGAGGATAATTAGCTGAAAACATTATATATTTAAATTATCAAAACCAGAAAAAATGAGGTTAATAAGATGACTTTTGAAATGGTCTTAGAAGACGCAAAATTAATGTCAAATATATGTTCTATTATAAGCTCAATAGTAGCGGAAAGCAGTATAAATGTGACAGAAGATGGGATAAAGATCAAAGCATTTGATGCTACTCGAATATCTATGATCGACTTTTATATGAAAAAAGAATCATTCAAAAATTATGATGTAAAAGATTCAGAAGTAATTGGACTGAGCTTGGAAACACTCAATACTATCTTGAAGACTGCAAGTGCAAATGAAAGCTTAAAAATGTCATTGGATGATGCCACTAAAAGATTCATCGTTGAATTCATTGGAAAAAACCAAAAAAGAAAGTTTGCCCTTTCCTTAATAGATATACCAGAAGAAGGCAACATTCCTGATTCTATACATATTGATTTCGATACTAATTTTGAAGTAAAAGCATCATTTATTCAACAAGTAATAAAAGATGCTGAAATGGTAAGCGATTATTTGAGAATTAAGGCTAAAGAAGATGGAATATATTTTGGCGCTGAAAGCGATACAAAAGAAATGGATACTTTCATTGAACCACAAAGTGAAGAAATGGAAACTGAAGCATTTCAAGTGGCTGGTGAATCTGAAGCAGTATATTCTTTGGATTTTCTATCAAACTTTCTGAAAGGAATTAGGTCTTCTGATTATGTAAAAATATCCTTCAATCAAGAACAACCTATTAGAATAGTATATGGAATTGAAGATAAAGGCCATTTAATTTATTTTGTAGCCCCAAGAATTGAAGAAAGCGAAGAAATCGAAGAATACGGAGATAGCTGAAATCAACTGCTGAGGGAGTAACTTCAATTAAATACAGATGAGGATGCCCAGTGTTCGATAAAATTCAATCAAAGTGGAAAGAAGAACGTGAGAGGAACGATCTTACCCCAATGACAGAGGCGTTTTATGGTGCAATGAGGGATTTTCTAAAGCAACGCTCGATTAGAACTAAAGAAGAAATTAATCCTTTTATGAAAAAAATGCTTGAAGCAAGATTGGATAGACTTAGGTATGTAATTAACGATCTAATAAAAATCAGAACCACAAAAATAATTAGAATGGTAACTAGCAAAGAAGAAATTACTGTCAGTACAACACGTGAAGAATCCGATTTTTATACTAGAATGAAGAAAATTTATGATATATATAAAAAAGAAATTTTCTCCCCCAAGGATGTAGCTTTTACAGACATAGAAGCAATATTAGATGCGGAAGATACAGAGAGGGATGAGAAAATAGAATATGTAGCTGTTAGATTTCTTAAAAGCACAAAAGATAAGATACAAGGTCTAGATGGTAGAACATATGGGCCCTTTGCTAAAGAAGATGTTTGTCTTTTGCCAAAAGAAAATGCTATAGGTTTTGTACGTAGGGAAATTGCCGAGGATATTGCTATCAAATAAAAAGAACTGAATTAAGTTTCTAAGAAAGATTCTCTAAAATTTCACCTAGAATTTTAGCTTTACCACCACGAGGTTGTGCCAATTCAGCTTCACACACATTGCATTTTACGACTATTTTTGCTGAATCAAACACTATTTGCTCATTATTACAACCTGGGCATTTTACCTTAAGAAAGCTTGTAGTTGGATAAGGTATTTTTGACATGATTGTAGCAAAATAGACGGAATTTAAATGTCTTTTGATAAAAGGGAAAAACATTATCTAGGAAGATGGTGGTGCGGGGAGGGAGATTCGAACTCCCGAACCACTAAGGATCCGGTTACTCATCTAGCCCTTGTTTTCAGATGTTAAATCTTGAGCCGGACGCCGTTGACCGCTTGGCTATCCCCGCTTAAGTTAATCCTTCAGGTTAATTGCACTTCTGCTATTCCAACCTTCTTTTTAATATTTTCTCTTTGTTTGTTGAATTATTAAAATGAAAGATTATGTTGTTTTATATCTTCTTCTAGTTTTTCCAGAAAGACAATATACAACAATTAATGCAAACCCTAATCCCCACAAACTTAGTGATGCTTCTTCTTCTCCATCAAAAATGATTAGAGTAAAATCTAGCTTCTCGTTCCCCCAATCATCAACTACAGTTAAAGAAACATTGTAATCTTCATGAGGTTCAACATTTACTTTGCAAAGCAATTCCAGTTCTGCATAAGGACCATCTACTTCTCCATGTTTGTCTAATTTGCTATCTACATAACAATAGTAAAAGATTGAAGATCTATCGGATACAAGAAACGGTACTGTAATAGTTTCATTTTCTTCTGTAAAATAAATAGTATCATAGTTGAGGATTACTGGTGCAATAATATCGTCCTCCCATTGATACTTTTCATTATTCAGTATATAATCGGTTGCATTTAATGTCAACTCATAATAGATATTATCTACTACTGTTGGAATTGGATAATTATCTGTAAATCCTGCAGTGAATCTAATCAATTCTGCAAGACTGGGATTATTCTCAAAAGTTTCGTTGTAACATTCTCTGATTGATGGGAGAGAATATTCATACATCTCTTCAATACTTACTACACCATCTCCAGATACGTCCGCGTTTACATCCTTTATTGTTTTTGCCCAGAAATGAGATGAAATACCACCTACAAAAGGTGGTTCACTTAAAACCCACGTATCATTTTCCGGAGTATAGGTAATAGCATAGCTATCCTCACCAACACTACTCATCGCAAATAGATTTCCATAGAAATTTTTAATGAATTCACCACTAAAACAAGTTTCCATGAAAATTACTTTGTTGTTAGTTCCTATGTCATTGAATTCTTTCTGGAACCAATTGTTAAAATCCAAAACGTCACGACAATAAGTATGTCCATGAGCTGTAATATAAACAAAAACTAAATCATTATCATCTACATTTTCTTCTAAATAATTTAGTTGTTCTAAGAATATTTCTTCTGTAATATTTTCTTCTCCTAGAAATAATGAAATATTTTCATCCTGCCATCCCAATTCTATCAAACTACTTCTTATTTCAGTTGATGAGCATAAAGTTTCATTGCCTACTACATAAGGAAATTGGTCAAAAAGTAAAGCATAGGTACTTACTGGATTGTCATTTTGCTGAATAACGTTTGAAGGTATTAATGATGTTGAACCAAGTGGAAAATTAATGGCGGTAAGTACTACTACTAAAACTAAGAAGTGATATATCCTCATTTTCTTACGCCTTTCTTATGCACTTATATGGATATCGAAGTTAATTGCTTGAAATTAGCTACAAGTTATAGTTTGAGTAAAATCATATCTTCTTGTCTTTTAGAGAGAAATTCACATCCAGTTTTTGTTACAATAACATCTTCCTCCACGCTACAAAAACCGTGGTTTTCAACGAATACATGAAGTTCTAAAGTAAATACCTGCCCCTCTTCTATTACATGATAAGGTGAATTGCCGTATTTCTCCCATTTTGGTCCTAAGAGACAACCTCCATCGTGAACATTCAGTCCAATTTGGTGACCTAAAGCATGTTTGAATTCTGGATAACCTGCGTTAGTGATGATTTTTCTCGATACATAATCAACTTCCCATCCTTTAAGACCAGGTTTTAGTTTTTCAGCTCCTGTCGATATTGCCTTTATTACTACATCAAAAGCTCTCTCCACTTCTTTTGGAGGGGAATCTTCATTTTCTTTCAATACATAGTGAACTCGTTGGATATCTGAAGCATACCTATCATAAAAAACTCCATAGTCAATGTTAATTAGGTCACCTTGTTTAACGATTACGTCTGAAGTTGCTTTTCCATGACCAATAGTTGTTTCTGATCCTACATTAATCAAAGGTTGATATGAAACTGTCACATTATTTTCTTCAGTAAATTTCAACAAAATACTCTCAAGATCCTGTTCAGTCATACCTAATTTTACTGATTTAGCTAGATGCTTGTGTCCCCTTTCACTAATATCAACAGCTTTTCTTATTTTGTCTAATTCTAGAGATGTCTTCCTTCCTCTCAAAGCTGCAAGCAAATTGTCTGAAGATCTCAATCTATCTCTGTAAGGGGTGTTTTCCAGAAATTTATTCAATCTCAACCATAAACCATGTGTTAAACCATCAGCTGCTACATTGTCCTCAGAATAGTTAATTGCAATAGAGCTGGGGTCTATTTCGTCTAATACTCTCACTAAATCAGGTTGAAGGCTCTCGTCAAAACTTATTATCTTATCATATATACCTATCATCTCTATGTTTGGAACATCATAACGACCACAGATTACGGTTTTTCTTCCATCTTTACTAATTAAGAACATTGTTTGCCAAGTTAGCCAAGAATCTTCAGTAAGGAAGTATAAACAAGGATCATGGATTTCTGAAGTTTTTCTGACATAAGTTAACCATAAATCTATACCTAATTCGTTTAAAATATCTACAACTTGATCTGTCTTTTGCTTTACAATACTCATCTCAAATGGGTTTGCACATCCATCTTTTTGTATTTTCCTCTCTAATCCTCATCTATTTTGTTAATAAAAAAATAATATACTCAGAAAAACATAAGAAAAAAACGTTTCATAAGAGAAAGTTAAAGAATGTTTAAATACATAATATTTTGTTAGTTGATGGTCAATAGCTTTCGCGCGTGAGAATATCAATGTCTAAAGAAGATGTCAGTGAATCAGGGGATAACGAAGATGTCAGTTCAAGCAAAATGGCATCTAAAATCAATATTTCTGAAAGGCAAAGACAAACCCTGATTGAGGTTGTGGATGATATTGCTGGTGAGGAAGTAAAACAAGTTACCTTAGTTTTATTGAACGTAGATGAAGAAACAACCGATGAGGAAATATCAGAAAAACTAGATATGAGATTAAACCAGGTACGAAAATCTCTTTACAAGCTTTATGATCTACAACTAGCTACTTTTAGACGAATAAGAGATAAATCTACTGGGTGGTTTGTTTATTTTTGGACTCTTCATCCTGAAAGAATTGATATGTTCGTAGAAAAAAAACAACAAGAAGTATTAGAAAAATTGCAATCAAGATTAGATTATGAAGAATCTAATATGTTTTTCACATGTAATAATCCTGAATGTCCTCGTGTCATTTTTCAAGAATCAATGGATCAGAATTTTGAATGTGGTCGTTGTGGAGGTCGTTTGGAAGCTTTTGACAATGAACAGCTTATTAATGTCCTAAAAGAAAAAATCGTTGAACTAGAGGAAATCAAAGATAAAACACAAAAAATAATGAAAGGTGAAAAATAGACATTTCCTAATTTTCTCTAAGTCTTTCTTGTATGGCATCACTTTCAAGCTCTTTTATTGCATCTCTAGCAATCCATTTTGAGCTCTTTGATTCCATTTCAAGTATTTCCTTTGCTACTTCACATGCTTTTATGTTGAGATGTAAGTTTCGTTTTCCTATTTGTCTTAAAGCCCAATTGATAGCCTTTTTGACATTATTCCTATCATCTACAGATTCTTTATTGATATATGTGAAAAATGTTTCAAATTTACTGTTCTCGGCCTTCTTGTCCTTCCATGCCAGAACCGCCATCAATGCGAATGCTGCTCGCTTTACAAACTCCTCTTTTCTGGAACTCCATTCTATTGCTTTTTCGTATGCGAATTTCGTTAAATAAAACAAGTTCATACATGTTTGATCCACAACCTCCCAATAAGAGAAATATTTTGAAATCACCCATTTTTCCATTTGTTCCTCTGTCACTTGAGTGGGATCATCTATCATTGCTGCTAGAATCATCGTTTCTCTATAGCCTAAATCCCATAATTCTTGTGCTAAATCATGATTAGTCTTGATTTTTTTTGCCATTTTTCTAAGAATGGGGATTTTTACACCAAACACTTTATCTGGATTTATTCCCCCTCTCTTCATTCCCTCAACACTACTTGGATCATAAAAGGATTTTAGCTCATTGAGTATTTCTTCACGATTCATACTTATCCCAAGAACTAATCGTTTTTTCAGATATAAATTTGTTATTGGTTATTTGTAAATCAATAAAGTTTTATTCCAATATTCGTTACTTTCATTATCTTTCATAAGTGGTGTTCAAATTATGATTTTAGATTTTGTGCAAGCTCAAAAAGAAGTTAAGGAGACAGGGTTGAGTGATTTAATAATAAAATTAGATCATGTAGCTTATCGTGTAAAAAAGGGAAAAAGAGAAAAAACTATGGTTGAACTAGCAAATTTGGTACCTTATCAAGAATTCAAAACATTCAAAGTAATTTCTATGAATGCTATAACAAGTAGTATTAAATTACATGATTCCCTACCTGTAATTGTTGTGAGTGAGGGATTAACAGAAGATTCTGTAGTAGAAAAATACGTGAAGAAGTATGGAGGACGAATACATCACCTAGCTTATCTAGTTACTGATATAGATAAGGTTGTAGAGATTCAAAGAAAAAGAGGTGTAAAGTTTACTACAGATTATACTATCGGAAGTGAAGAAGAAGGTATCAAACAGATTTTTACCTTACCAACAGAAACTGCAAATCATATAATAGAATACATTCAAAGATTTGGGGATTTTGACGGATTCTTTACACCTTCAAATATAGGCTCTCTAATGAAATCAACCGAAAAATTGAGTGAAGCGTAGGATAGGAAAAATTTATCTTGTAAAACCAGAACATAAAAACGATAAACATGAAAAAACTACAAGAAAATCCCTCTTCCGCTCTTTATCCTAATCCTGTTATGCTTGTTTCTTCTTCACATGAAGGAAAAGACTCTATTATAACACTGGCTTGGGGTGGTACTTGCAGTTCATCACCACCTACTGTCGGAATTGCAATTAGAAAAAACAGATTTTCATATGATTTAATAGCTAATTCAAAAGAATTTGTTGTTAACATACCAACAACTGAGATGATAGAAGAAGTGGAGTTGTGTGGAACAAAATCCGGACGAGATATCGATAAGTGGAAAGAATCTAAATTCACCAAGAACGAAAGTACTGTTGTGAAAACACCATTCATACAGGAATGCCCAGTCAGCATGGAATGTGAACTTAAACAAATCGTGGAGTTAGGTACTCATGATTTGTTCTTGGGTGAAGTAGTAGCTTTGCACTTGGATGAAGAATGGAAACAAGACAAGTATCCTAATATGCTCACTTATACAAGAGGAGTTTATAGCAAGAGTGAAAAAATCTGATAAATTAGGTATAACATGGTGGCAGGACAGGGATTTGAACCCTGGTTCCTTTGCTCCCGAAGCAAAAATCTTGCCAAGCTAGACCATCCTGCCTTGTTTAAACATTACTTAATCAATATTCATTTTTGCTTTTCTTTTTCAAATTAAAAAAATTATGACAATAACCATTTATTCTGTTTCTTTAACTAAAAAAATATAACAAACGATGATTGTACAATCATAATTATGCCAATCTACATTGAAAGCCCTTTTACATTTGCGAAATCAAAAAAACCTGATAATGCAGTATACATCGTAGTAGATACATTCAGAGCTACTAGTTCTATGGTTACTCTGAAAAATTCTGGTGTGGAAAGAATTATCGTCGTTCAAGAAGGTTCTTCTGCAAAAAAACTGAGGAAGGAAAGCTTTCCCAATTACCTCTTGATAGGTGAAGAAGGTGGATTGAAAATTCATGGGTTTGATTATGGAAATACACCTTCATTATTCTATGATCAAGATTTTGGAAAGAAGAATGTTATTTTTACATCCACTAGTGGAGCAAAAACAATTTTGCTGCTGAAGCCACACAAACATGTCTTTCTAGGTTCACTAGTTAACCTAGATAGGGCATCGGAAGAAGCGATAACAATAATGAATGAGGAAAAATCTGATCTATACATCATTCCTGCGGGATACTATAAGGATGAAAATGCATATACAGTTGAAGATTGGATTACTAGTCTATCAATTGCATATAAAGTGATTGAGAGGACAAATGATTTCATTGGAAGTAAAAACGAATTTCTCTTAAAAACAAAACAATTACATGAAAAAGAACCAAACATTGTACATCTGTTAAGAAAATCACCAAATGCTAAATATCTAGAGAAACTTGGATTCAAAGATGATGTGAATTTTGCTCTTTCCATTAATAAAATTGATAATTTTTTAAAAGTGAAAAAATGGCTAAATTATGGTGAAATAAACTATGTTACTTTAGAATAAAAGAAAAGAGATTGGAGATGTTTTAGACATCAATCGAATTGAAATCTGTTTTTTTATCTCGTTTTTCTGGGTGAAACTTATCTATGTATTCCGAAGGAATTCTTTTGAGAACTCTATACGGGTCATCAAAGATTGCTAATAAATCCCAACCAATATCGAGAGATTGAAAAATAGATCTGTCTTCATGATAGTCTTGATTGATGAATTTTTCTTCAAAAAGCTCAGCAAATTCCAACACTTTTTTATCGGTATCTGAGAGTGATTCATCACCAACCACTGCTACGAGATCTCTGAGATCTCTGCCAGTTGCATAAAGTGCATAAAGTTGATCCGCTACATATTTGTGATCATCTCGAGTGGATCCCTTCCCTATCGTATCTTTCATCAATCTTGAAAGCGAAGGTAACGGATTGATTGGTGGAAAGAGCCCTTTACGATTTAGACCAATATCTACATACACTTGTCCTTCTGTGATATACCCTGTTAAATCTGGGACAGGGTGAGTAATATCATAATTTGGTAGAGTTAAGATAGGTATTTGAGTGATGGACCCCAACTTTTCGTGGATTCTCCCTGCTCTTTCATAGATTGTGGAAAAATCGGAATACATGTATCCTGGATAACCTCGTCTACTAGGGACTTCACTTCTAGCTGCTGCTACTTCACGAAGAGACTCTGCATACGCTGTAATATCGGTTAGGATTACTAAAACATGGTAATTATGCTCATATGCAAGGTGTTCTGCAACAGTTAATGCTAGTCGAGGTGTCAGTAGCCGTTCAATTGCAGGATCATCTGCTAAATTCAAGAAAAGCGATACTCTATCAAGAGCACCAGTTTCTTCGAAGTCATCTCTAAAGAATCGAGCTTCATCAGCTGTGATTCCCATAGCGCAAAAGATAACAGCAAATTCTTCTTCTGTTCCTAAAACCTTTGCTTGACGAGCAATTTGTGCTGCAAGCATATTGTGCGGTAATCCACTACCACTAAATAATGGGAGTTTTTGACCTCGTACAAGAGTAAGTAGAGTATCAATGGTGCTTATTCCAGTCTGAATGAATTCTTTAGGATATCTGCGAGCTGAGGGATTAATTGGTGATCCTGTTACATCAAGGATTTTCTCTGGTACGATTCCTCCTCCACCATCAATTGGTTCACCTCTTCCATTGAAAACTCGTCCAAGCATTTCACGACTTACACCTATTTTCATTGTCTCTCCAAGAAAACGACATATTGTGTCTTTAGTTTCCAATCCTGAAGTTCCTTCAAAACACTGAATAACTGCTAAGTTTTTTGAAATATCTAGAACCTGCCCCCTTCGTTTTTCACCACTAGTTGTAGTGATTTCAGCGATTTCTCCATAACTCACTCCACCCATTCCTTTCAAATCTACAAACATTAGTGGTCCTGAAACTTCAGTAACAGTCTTAAATTCTCTTGCATCAAGTTGTTCTTTAATAGTCATCATAAACACCTCTATTGAGCATCCTCCTTCCTTACAATTGTCATTCCATCAATCTCCTTCATGAGCTCATTCAAACTTTTTTCTACGTCACTTCTTTCTATATACTTCATTCTTGCAACTCTAATGACGATATCGTGTTCGAAGATATCCACAACACTTTCTCCCCTTCTATAAAGTTCATTTGCTTTTTCATTGAAACGAAGTATTGTTTTAAGCATCAAATACTGTTTTTCCAAACTACAGAAACTATCTGTTTCATGAAATGCATTTTGTTGTAGGAAATCTTCTTTGATCATCCTTGCTGTTTCCAAAACGATTTTCTCACTTGGAGGTAAAGCGTCTGGTCCAACAAGCGCAACTATATCTTGTAATTCTTTGTCCTTTTGTAGAAGCGCTAAGGCTTCAGCTCTTAATTGTGGAAATTCTGGGCTAACATTTTCAGCATAATATTTCTCTAAATCTGACCAGTATAATGTATAACTCAAAAGGTAATCTATCGCAGGAAAATGTCTTCTACTTGCTAATTCTTTAGATAATGCCCAGAAAACCTTGACAATTCTTAATGTATTCTGTGTTACAGGTTCACTAAAATCTCCACCTGGTGGGCTAACAGCTCCTACAACACTAATACTTGCTTCTCTTGGTTGAGTTCCAATGGTAAGTACTCTTCCTGCTCTTTCATAATATTGTGCTATTCTTGAGGCTAAGTAAGCTGGGAATGATTCTTCACCAGGCATTTCCTCAAGACGACCTGAGATTTCACGCATTGCTTCTGCCCATCTTGATGTACTGTCTGCCATCATAGCGACATCATAACCCATATCTCTAAAGAATTCAGCTAAGGTAATTCCTGTATAAACACTGGCTTCACGTGCAGCTACAGGCATATTTGAAGTATTAGCAATCAATACTGTACGATCCATAAGCGGTCCTCCTGTGTAGGGATCAACAAGTCTTGGAAATTCACGGAGCACATCTGTCATCTCGTTCCCTCTTTCACCGCAACCAACATAAACTACAATTTTTGCGTCTGACCATTTTGCAAGTTGATGTTGAGATACTGTTTTTCCAGTACCAAATCCACCTGGAATTGCACCTGTTCCTCCTTTTGCTATTGGCGCGATAGTATCAAAAATTCTTTGCCCCGTTATTAAAGGAATAGTAGATGGTAATCTGCTATGAATAGGTCTAGGTTGGCGTACAGGCCACTCATGGTAGAATTTCAAATCAACCTTTTCTCCTTCTGGCGTAGTTAAGGTCGCTGCAGTTTCATCTATTGTATAATCACCACGTTTTGCTATAAACTCAATTTTACCATTTACATTAGGTGGAACCATCAGTTTAAAATCGACTGTAGGTGTTTCAGGGATTTCTCCCAGTATATCACCACCAACCACCTTTTCTCCTTCTTTTATCGATGGTTCAAAATCCCATAATTTATTATGATCTAGTCCAGGAATTTCAATTCCTCTAGTTATGAAATCTCCAGCTTTTTGCATAATTATAGGTAGAGGTCTTTGAATACCATCAAAAATCTGGCGTATTAAACCAGGCCCCAGTTCTACTGACAAGGGTGCATGAGTTAGAAATACAGGCTCTCCGGGCTTTAATCCCTCAGTGCTCTCATATACTTGAATGGTTGCAACATCACCAATCAATCTGATTACTTCTCCAACCAGTTTTTCCTCCCCAACTCTTGCTACGTCATAAAGCTTTGAACCTAGCATGTTTGATGCTTGTACGACTGGTCCTGCAATTCTTTCAATTACACCTACTTGATCTAAATCAGCTGCTGTCATTTTAACTACACTCAGTTTGCTACCCAACTTTTGGATTTCTTTTTTTAAGTTTTGTTAAATCAACTCTTGGTTCTAAGTTGTGTTTTCTATTTATCAGCTTAAAATTTGAATAGTGATTGCACCACTGCACATTACATTATTGAACGCTTCTAATTGCTTTGTTAACTATTCTTAATCCTTTATCCATCATTGTATCTGCTCTTTTAGCAGATTTCGCTTCTACGAATATTCTAAAAATTGGTTCGGTACCTGAAGGACGAATTAATATCCAACTTTCAGGATAGATTAATTTGATACCATCAATTGTTAAAATCTCAGCTTTCTCTTGTACATTATCAATAACAAAATCCATTACTTCTTTCTTAAGTGAATTTGGACATTTAATTCTATCCTTTTTCTGATAATATTTGGGCAATTCATTTGCTAATTCACTAAGACTGGTGTCTGATTGTGCAATAATTTCAGCCATAAGGGCAGCAGCCATAGGTCCATCTCTAACACTTTGATGAGGTGAAAAAAACAGTCCACCGTTTTCTTCTCCCCCCAGTAAACTCTTTTCTTGTATCATCTTTCTACTAACGAATATACAGCCCACCGGTGTCCATATTACTTCTCCACCAATTTCTTCAGCAATATCTGAAACAATAAGAGACGAGCTGATAGGAGTAATAAACTTCTTGTTTTTTTTGTCCTTCAGAATAAATTTCTGGAATAAAGCTATTGATATATCTCCATAGAAAACTCTACCTGTTTCATCGCCGAAAATAGCTCTATCTGCATCCCCATCATGAGCAACAGAGAAATTGGCATTGGATATTACTGTTGAATTTGACATGGTTTTCAGATTTTCCAGTGAAGGTTCAACTCCCCTGCCTGGGAACCTACCATCTAATTGACCATTAATTGTTATTGTTTTTATTCCTAACTTTCTCAATAATAATGGTGTAATTAATCCACCTACAGCATTTCCTGCGTCTATCACAGCACAAAGCTTTTTCTTCTCTATACGATCTCTATTTACAAATCCACAAATTTGTTCAATATATTCGTTTTTTAAATCTAATTTTGTTACCTTTTGGTTATTATCCCAAGAAACCAAACCAAATTTCTCATTTTCATAAATTTCTTCAATTTGTTTTTGTTTCTCCAGATCAATTTCAATCCCATCAGAATCAATAACTTTGATACCGTTAAACTCTGGAGGATTGTGGCTTGCAGTAACTACAACACCTAAATCTGCTTTAAGATTGTTAACAGCGAATTGTACTAAAGGAGTTGGGACAACCCCCACGTCAATTACTTCAAATCCACTTGCTAAAAAACTGGTAATTACTCCATGCTTTATGAATGGGCTGCTTGTTCTACCATCGGAACCGATTATCATAGTACCCTTGTTTTGAAATGAGGCTGCTATAGCTGCACTTATTTTTGAAACAAAAGTTGGTGTAAAAAGTAAATTTATTTCTCCCCGTATCCCATTGGTTCCGAAGTATTTTCTTTTCATTAGATTCAGAAATTATTTTAACATTAAATCTTTTTCTACATAAAATGACCTAATGGAGTGACATTAGCACCCTAAATATCTAGTAATTGGAGACGTAACAAAATCTTTTAAAAACATCTACATGGGTTTATTTAGAAAAGAGGAATATGAGTTAGATTTAATATGAGCGTAGATTTCCTTAAAACACTAAGAGATACAGAACGTGAGTGTGAAGAAAAGATTAAGAAAGCTGAAACTGATAAAGATGAAGCAATCATGGAAGCTGAAAAAAAAGCTGTTTTGAAACTACGAGATAAAGAAATAAAAGCTAAAGAAGAAGCCAACAAAATCTTGTCAGGAGTTAAGGGAAGAGTTGACAAAGAATATGCTACTATGCTCAATAAGTTCGAAGAAGAACAAAATGAATTGAAAGAGAAAGCAAAAAAAATAGAGAAAAAAGCAACCGATTTTGTGGTTTCAACAATTATGTAATTTCGATGTGTGATTTTTATGAGCTCAGTACAACGCAATAAGATTGTCAGCATAGGAGATGAAGAAACCTCGCTTGGGTTTAAGTTATCAGGTATCTCACAGGTTTTTACAGAAGAACCAAAAAAAGCTGCCTCAATATTACGTTCTCTTTCTGAAGATCCTGAAATTGCAATTTTGATTATTACAGAAGAAGTCGCAAAAGCAAATCGTGCTCTCATAAACAGAATTCAAGTAAATCCTTATCCGGTAATAGTAGAAGTCCCAGGAAAGAAAGCGAAGTATGAAAGTGCTGAAGATAAAGTTCGAGCTCTCATCAAAATGGCTTTAGGAATAGATATGGAAGCTGAATAAAAGACAAAAATCTAAATAAAGTAAACAACCTATTTTTACAAGAGGACACTGGAATGAATGATAAACTAATAGGCTTTGCAATGATCTTTGGTTCATTTGGTGTTATTGTTTTTATGTTTGTTTGGACAGTTCTTTTTCCTTTATTAAAAGGAGAGGAATTTTTACTAAAAGCCTATTTAGCTGTTGCTATTGTTATATTCATATCAATATTCATTCTTATGCTCCTTACTGCATGGATAGGATGGACATTTTTAAAAACAAGAGCACCAAAGGAAGGGATGCTACAAGAAGAAATTGAAGAATAGTTTACAGATTAAAATAAAGTATGTGAAAAACATGATGGGTGGAAAAAGACCTTTATCTCCACGTGAAGCAAAAAGAATGCAAGCAAGAATGAGACAAGTAGAGTTAGATGGTGTGGAAGAAGTGGTGATTAGATTTGCAGACAAAGAGACTGTCATCTACAATCCCGCCGTTGTAAAAGCTTTTATCCCTGGGATGATGGAATCCGATACTTTCCAGGTAATGGGTGAAGGAATAGACCGTCCAAGGGGAAGTGAAGCTTCTGTAAGCAAAAAGGCGACTTATTCTGATACAGATGTAGAATTAATTATGAACCAAACAGGAGTTTCGAAAGAAGAAGCTGTAAAAGCTTTAGAAGAAGAAAATGGTGACTTAGCAGGTGCTATTGTGAAGTTAAAAACTAAATAATAGGATTTTATCCCATTCCTACTCCCTTTCTTGTGTCAACTGCAACGCCGCTTTTCATTTCTTTCATCAATAAACCCGCGATTTTAGCTGTTCCTATCCCTATGAATTCCTCTTTCTGGTTAACAATGATAACTTCTTCTCTTACTGAAATATTGGCATTCGCCTCAATAATGTGTTTGCAATAAACAGACTTGCCTTTTCTAACGAATGGCTCTGCATCTTGATTTATTTTAACTTTTAAACCCAAAGAATTTTCATATAGCAATCTCGCTCCCATCAAGGATGGCACCAAATAACCATCCTTTACTCTGAATGAGCAAACTCTTTCGTCAGCTAGATAAACAAAGCGTATTCTGTTAGTTCCTTTTGATCTTTCGATTGTAATCTCTTCCGGAAAGAGCACATTTCCTGCACCTTTACCAAATTGAAAATCAGCTATTGTCTTTAATTTAAGTTTTTCAGAAAGATTAGGTGAAACCTTACGCATCGATTTTCTTTATTTTTCTTTGCTTTAATCTTTTCTACATTTCACTTTCTGATTTTAATATCTGCACACATATGCTCCAGTCTTGGAGAGAATTTCTTGATTCTCCTTGTATTAATTTGTTCTATTTTGCAATTCTTTATTTTGCTTTTCTCTAAAACAATTTCTTCTATTTGGGATTTAGATTCTCTTACAGCAGTGTAATGATAATGAATCCAACCTTCTTGTTTGATAGCTTCTACCGCATTTTCAAATTGTTTTTTGTCAATATCAAAGAAACCCATTATTACTCTTGTAGCTACATTCTTCGGTGTTTCTATTCTATTATCTCCTAAAATTGAATGATATCTTTTCTCAACTCTGTTTAAAGCAATATTCTCCGTTAATAAATCATATGCTTCTTTGTTTATTTCAATACCATAAATTGTTACAGAAGGATTGTTAACAATTATGGGGAGAGACAGATTTCCAACACAGGTAAACATATCACAAATTATCTCATTTTCTTCAGTTATCTTAATAAGATGTCCTCTTTCTCCCTTGTTTCCTGGTGAAAAAGTAATTGAATCTAAGTCAATCTTGAACTTTGTATTGAACTCTTTGTGAACAGTCTTCGTTTTTTTCTCTCCTGCTATGTGACGTATTTGTGGTCTTCGGAATTCAGTTCTCGTTTTTATTTGCTCAATTACTGTTTTAACTCTAGGATCAATTTCAATCAAAATTTCTCCAATTGTCCTCTTGTGTTCTAATAATCGTTCATCAATTCGATGAAAAATAGCAATGTCACCTATAACAGCATAACTTGAAGGTAATTTATTCAATAACTGTGGATTAATTTTATCCTTTAGTGATTTTTGCAATTGTTCTTTGAATCTCATTTAATCTAAAGAATCTTTTAACACCAATTTTTAATATTATCCACCTTTTCAATAAATTGGAATAGAAATGGTACCTATTGCACAACTACACAAGGATTATTCACTAATAACCGATAAAAGTGGCAATTCAATCTATAGTCAAGGCTGGTTTGGGAAGTTCACAAAATCGAATCATTTGAAGCTTGATCCATTTGAGACTGTATTATTGTTAGAACGAAAGAAAATTGAAGTTGTTGAAACTGATAGTGAAGAACTTCCGGTTTCAAAAGTAGTTGCATTTTTTTCAGAAAATATCCGGAACTTTCTTATCCATTATCTTCTTTACAAAGATCTTAGGGGTAGAGGATATGTAGTGAAAAAGCATTCTATTAATGGTAAATATTTCGAACTTTATGAGAGGGGAGCCACACCAAAGAAAGCAAAACATTTAGCTCTTGTAGTACCAATGATTGAGGGGGTACTCTTTAATATAGACGATATTGATCAAATAGTTTCAGAAGCAAAGAAGTTAAACAAACAACTAATCTTTGCAGTGATTGATAGTTTGGGTGATGTGTCTTATTATAGTGTTAGTGAGCTAGAATTTGAGGAAGTAAACAAAAACATAGGTGAAGAAAACAAATGAAATATGTTCCTGACACCTCTACTATAATAAATGGTCAGTTTTTAAAATACATCAAAGAAAAGAATGATACAGATGAAATTATACTTTCACGTGTAGTTTTAGCAGAAATTGAAAACATGGCAAACCAAGCCAAAGTGACTGGAATGGTTGCTCTTGAGGAACTCCAAAGAATGAGAGATTTTTGTGCGCAAAAAGGCATTAATATTATAATTGATGGTCATAGACCTAATACTTACCAGATTAGAGGTGCTCCAGGTGGAGAGTTGGATGCTAAAATAAGAGAGCTTGCTGATGAATACCAAGCAATTCTTATTACTTCTGATAGAGTAATGGCAGAAATAGGAAAAGCTGAAGGACTAGCAGTAGTCTATATTAAGGAATCTCCAAAGAGTTTAGGAAAAAAAATTGAGGATTATTTTGACGAAAGCACTATGTCACTCCATCTAAGAGAAGACAATCCTCCTTTAGCAAAAAAAGGAGTTCCTGGAAACTTTGAATTAGTAGCGTTATCGGACGAAGGTATTCTTACCCGAGAGTTTCTTGAAGATCATGCAAAAGATATTATAGAGAGAGCTAGCAGAGAAAAGGATAGTTTCATTGAATCAGATAAACATGGAACAACTGTTGTCCAGCTAAAAAATACTAGAATAGTTATCCTTAGACCTCCCTTCAGTGATGCTATGGATATAACTGCAGTAAAACCAATTCTTAAACTATCTTTAAAGGATTATAGTCTTGATTCCAAGCTACTTGAAAGAATAGAAAAACAAGCTGATGGGATTATAATAGCTGGACCACCTGGAGCAGGAAAGAGTACTTTTGCTACAGCAATTGCTGAGTTTTATGCGGATAAAGACAGAATTGTTAAAACATTCGAAAATCCAAGAGATCTGCAAGTAGATAACAGGATCACTCAAATGTCTGGTTTTGAAGGAGATATTTCAGCTTCGGCTGATTTAGTATTATTGATGAGACCCGATTATGTTATCTATGATGAGCTAAGAAAAACAAAGGATTTTGAGACCTATTCAGACTTAAGATTAGCAGGTATAGGTCTAATAGGTGTGGTTCATGCGACCCAAGCAATCGATGGTATACAACGCTTTCTGCGAAGGGTTGATTTAGGGATTATACCTTCAATAGTTGATACTATAATCTTCATAGATAAGGGTGACATAGCAGAGGTTTATACACTCAAAATAACAATTAAGTTACCTTCAGGTATGAAAGAACGAGACTTAACTCGTCCCGTAATATTAGTGAAGGACTTCCATACAAATACATTGGAATATGAGATATACACTTTTGGAGAACAAATAGTTGTTGCACCATTATCAAAAGCAGACAAGGCTAAGGTTGGAAGAGTTAGAACAGAAATTTCCCAAGCAACAATTCAGAAGGTATTAAAGAAATACTCGATTTATGATTATGATTATGAATTTGATCCTCCAAATTCGCTAATACTCTATGTAACAAAAAAAGATAAGCCTAGAGTAATTGGGAAAGAAGGAAAACGAATTGATGAGATAGAACAAAAACTTGGATTATCAATTGATGTAAAAACTTTTGATGAAAAAGAAACTGCAGAATTTGTTATTGATGTGTATCCCATTAAGAGCAAAGTAAACCTTTCGTTTCCAAGTGTTTTCATAGGTAAAGATGCATCCATTGCGATTAATGGGAAGGTTATTGTTCAATTAACTATAGGAAAGTCTGGGGAAGTCAGTATAGCTAAAAACACTCAAATTGGTAGAGAATTAATGGATGCTTATTCAAAAGGAGCTACCATTACTGCTCTTTTTTAGATTGTGAAGAGGGTCGATCTATAACTTTTACTGAATTTGGTTGTCCAATAATTAAACGATGAATATCTAGTGTAAAAATACCATTTTCTATAACACCAGAGATGCTGTTGAGAGCCATCTCAATCTCTTTTGGATTATAGTATTGATTAAAATTGATATCTCCCAAAACATTTCCATTATCTGAAATAACCGGACCTATTTTTCCTTTTTCATAGCGAAGCTTAAACTCACCACCTAAGTTGTATATAGGCTCGACAACAGTATTAACTGCAAGAGGAAGAATCTCAATCGGAACAGGGTGACTAAGAAGATCTTGAGGGTATTTTGAATTATCAATAATTACAATAAACTCTTTAGCCGCTTTAGCCATTATCTTTTCCATTGTCAAAGCTCCCCCACCTCCTTTTATAAGAACATAATCCCCAGTCACTATATCTGCTGAATCCACATAAGTGTCTAATTCTGGAAATTCAACCAAAGTGGAAACGGGTAGTCCTGATCTAGCTAGTTCTAAATGTGTTTCAAAAGAAGACGGAACAGTGATTATTTCAAGTTCATCCTGCACCACAAGTTCTGATAGAGCTTTAATAAAATACTTGATGGTACTTCCCGTTCCTATTCCAACGATGAAATCATCGAAAACAAAGTCCTCTAAAGCTTTTTTTGCTGCAAGGGCTTTGGCTTTTTCTTTCTGTGGTAAGCTATTGTAAGTATCAATCATACAATCTCTCGAATTAATTTTTTGTTATTTAATGTAATATTGTTATTTGATACTATTAAATCTCACCCATCAAATGTTAGGATATAAAATAAAATAAAAAGAAAACAACAATTTTCTACTTTCTTTTCTTTAGTGTATAATTTAACCTATTGGTTTATTGTTGCTCGCTCATAAATTTCTTGAGTCTATCAAGTTCCTTAAGCATCTCTTTTCTTAGTGCCGCAATAGATGTGCTTTTAGCAAACAGATCTCCTTCTCCTTCTCCTGATGGTGCTGGTGCAGCGCCAGGTGGTTTAGGAGCTGGAATTGAAGGTGCTGGAACGCTTGGTCCTGCTACTGCTCCTGGAGGTTTTGGCGCAGGAGTTGGCATTGGAGGAGCTGGTACTGATGTTGCTGGAGGAGTTTTTCCAACTGTTGGTGGTGGTGGAGGGGTTGCTCCTGTTGATGGCATTGGAGGGCTTGGGGGGGCTGCTGTTTTTCCAGCTTTTCTAGCTTTTGGTGCTGGTGGTGCAACGCTAGTTGTAGCCGCTGGTGTCTCAATCTTTTCATCACCTTTTATTTTGCTTAAATAATCTCCTTGCATTTTCTTCAGTTCTTCTTCTAATTGAGATACTTCTACTTCTCTTGCAGTTTTCTCAATTTCATCTTCAATTTTCTTAACATCAGATGCGTATCTAACTGATAATCTTCCAAAGATTGTCTCGCTTATATCCTTCTTTCTATTGGCATCAGACAAAGCTCGTTGCCCTGCTTCGAATTTAGCTTTTTCAATCTTTAATATAGCAATTCTTTCCGCAGGTGGGATATCACTAGGAGTAGGTATATCCGTTTCTAAATCTAGATCAAGTAATGAAGGTCCTTTTCCTTTCTTATATACCTTAGTTGTTAGGAACACTACTAAAGTACTTAAGATGGTAAATATAACAACAAGATAAATTAGCATTTTTAAACCAGAATCAGTTAAGGCTTCTGGGGGTAAATTCGCAAACCACTCTGTAATCGACATATCCTTGCCTCTGAATTTTATGTACTTAGAAACTTTTTATTTCTTTCTCTGTCTATTATTGTTCATATTATAATATAAAGTCTATTAATGTTGCCAAGTAAAAAATAGGTATCTTCTTCTAATTTATTGTGATAGGAAAATAGAAAATCATTTTATTATTTATGCTTTTTTCGCTTCTAATATTGCCTTTACTCTTTTCAACCTTGAAAACGTCTCTCTCTCTTGTTCTTCAAGGGTGCTGGCAATAAATTTTGCAGTTGCTTTTAGCTTTGGAATAAGAATATAGTTCAGAGCATTAACTCTTCTTTTTGTCTTATTAATTTCCAATGCAAGTTTCTCAAGTAGTGTCATTTTTTCTGCTATAATCATTAAAGTCTTCAAAGATTTTCGGAAGAAAACTATAGCTCTATCAAGTTGAGCACTTGAGCTGGTTAAACCATAAAATACATCCTCACCATCTTTCTGAATTTCATCTACGACAAAACGTGGGGATCTTACACCCATTATGCTTATAGTTTGTGTTTTGATTTCCAAAACAGCAGGAGCATATAATGCTAAATCTCTTATTCTATCTGGACCTAGAATCATCTCCGCTTTAGCTAAGGATTGATAAGCGATTAATAGTTCTTCTTCTACTTGTTTTCTAGCTTGGCGAACCTCATCCTTGATTGCATATAACTCAATTACTAATGCATCCATTTTCTCTTTTAGAAGATCATGGCCTTTCTGAGCTAATCGTATTCTAGCTCTAGTATTGAGTAGTTCCATTCTTGTTGCACTTATTGTGCCGAATTCAGGTGTCGCCATTATCGTGGAGTTTGAAAGTCATAATATATAGTTTTTGATAAGTAGAAGACAACCTTGTGATGAATGGAAAGGTATTTTATAGAATTATCATACCCTCATCAAAATAAGAAAAATGTGACGCTGAATGAAAAGCGAAATTTATGATAGAACAAAAGATTCCAAAGAAATGGTTTTTCCAGGAACTCGCCTAGCTGTTACTGAAGAGTTCATGGGTGGTCTTGGTACTTATTCAACAGAAAATTACATCTTCGCTTCAGTTACAGGACATGTGGTCATAAATTTGGAACACCATGAAATTTCAGTGATGCCTAAAGCTAAAATAACACCCGTTCCTAAGATAGGAGATATATTCATAGGCAGTGTGGTCAATTTATCACGTCAGATGGGAACAATAGCTGTTGGTGTTATTAATAA
>DAOVKB010000023.1:0-16354 GCA_030631995.1 archaeon
AATAATTAGAGTTTTACCTCAACAATATGCAATTCATATTGAAGGGCACAGTAAAGAGAAAGCTGATGGTACCATCGTTAGTTTTCCCGTTCATCCAAGCAATGTTGTAATTACTTCTTTACATCTAAGAGATAAAAAACGTAGAGAAATGATTCAGCGACGTACAAGGAAAGTGCTTACTGAAGAGGAGTTGACAGAGGGAATATATGATGATGAGGAAGAGTTAGAAGAAACTCTTGAAGATTATGATCTCCCAGAGGAAGAAGATCTATTTGAGGAATTTGAAGAACTAGAAGCTGATGAACCTGCAGAAGCTGATGAACCTGCAGAAGCAGAAAAAGAGGAGGCGTCATCATGACAAAAAGTGGTAGCAAAAGACATCTAAAGAGATATGTGGTTTCCAAACATATTCCTGTTCCCAAGAAAGAATTCAAGTTTACAGTTAAACCTGCTCCGGGACCTCATGCAGCAGATGATTGTATCCCGATAGCAATTTTGCTCAGAGATATGTTTAACTATGCTAGAAACATGAGCGAAATAAAGAGGATTTTATACGAACGAAATGTAGTTGTAGATGGGAGAATAAAAACAAACCGAAAATATCCTTTAGGATTTATGGATGTACTCTCATTTCCAAAAATAAAAGAGCACTATAGGTTAATTTACTTACCAAAAGTGGGACTTAGAACAGTTCCCATTGCTGAAAACGAAATGAATGTAAAACTGTGCCAGATCAGAAATAAGACTACAATAAAAGGAGGGATGACTCAAATAAACCTTCATGATGGTCGAAACCTTATTTTGGATCCAGAAGATTCAAAAAACCAATCCTATTATACTCATAACACGTTGAAAATATCCATTCCAGACCAGAAAATACTAGAAAACTATGAACTGAAGATTGGCAATTATGGTTTTGTTACAAGTGGTAGATGGATGGGTAGGCACGGGATAATTGAAGAAATAAGTAGTCATGGAACAAAGAAAACAAGAACAGTGACATTAACCACATCTGAAGGAGAAAAATTGGTTACTCTGTATAGGTATATCTTTGTTGTTGGAACTGAATCTCCAAGTGTTACTATTTCAGGCAAGAAAAAGAAGGTGAAATCTGATGAGTGACGAAGTTTTAGAACAAGAGACTTTTGTACCTCAATTCGCTGAAGAATGGGAAAAGAGTCCGATGAAAAAACCTCGATTAACTGCCTTAATTATTAATGCTTCTATTGGTGAATCAGGACCAAAATTTGAAAGTGCAAAAGAGATTTTGCGACAGATTACAAACAAAGAACCTGTGGATAGAAGTGCTAAGGAAAGTGTTAGAGGTTTCAATATCAGAAAAGGAGAACCCATAGCTGCTTTAGTTACATTAAGAGGAGAAGATGCTAAAACAATGCTAAAAAGATTGCTTTACGCTTATGATTATATAATAAAAGCAAATTCTTTTGATAATCAAGGAAACTTTGCCTTTGGTATAAACGAACATGTAGATATCGAAAATGCACCATTTGATCCAATGTTGGGAACTATAGGATTCAACGTAATTGTTAAACTAGAAAGACCAGGTTATAGATTGAAGTATAGACAAAGAAAAAGAAAGAAGATTCCCAAAAAACATTTACTAACTCCAACAGAAGCAATGGAGTTTATGAGGACAGAATTTGAGGTTAAGATTGTTTAGGTGACGGAAAATGCAAAAAAGAAGAGAAATTAACTATGGAAAAGGCTCTCGAACCTGCAGACGTTGCGGAACCCACAAAGCTGTAATTAGACGAAGTGGTTTGTATGTCTGTAGAAGATGTATTAGAGAAATTTACACCAAAATTGGCTTCAAAAAAACAGGAAGTCGAGGAGGATAAGGAGGTAATAATATGCAAATGGATACACTATCAGATGCTTTAACTTCAATCTTGAATGCTGAAAAGACAGGAAAGAAGACCGTCACTGTTAAACCTGCAAGCAAGATAATAGCTAATGTACTAAGAACTGTACAAAGAGCAGGATATCTCGGTGAATTAGAATATATAGAAAATCATAGAGGAGGCATGTTCGATATCCAACTTCTTGGACGAATAAATAAATGTGGAGTTATCAAACCTCGTTTTCCTGTTAAAAAGGATAAGTTTGAAGAAGAAGAAAGGAAATATCTACCTGCTAGAGGATTTGGAATTTTAGTAGTTACTACTCCTGAAGGAGTTATGAGTCACGAAGACGCCAAAGAAAAAGGAGTTGGAGGACGTCTATTAGCCTATATGTTCTGAGGTGATTATGTGCAACAATTATATTTAGAAAAGGATATTGACTTGCCGGAAGATGTTACTCTTACATTGAAAAATAAAGCTGTAACAGTAGAAGGAGCTAAAGGAAAACTCACAAGAGATTTCTCAGATTTCGATGTAGAATTGAAGAAAACGAAGACAAAAATCTACGTTAAAGCTTATTTCATCAACAAGAAAAAGAAAGCTAAAGCATTAGCATTAGTTGGCTATATTCAAAACATGATTCAGGGAGTAACTGAAGGGTATGTTTACAAATCGAAAATAGTTTTTAGCCACTTTCCCATTACAGTAGAACCAGATAATAAGAAGAAAACTGTTGCCATAAAGAATCTTTATGGTGGTAGGAAACAAATTAATGTTCCTATTATTGGCGAAGAAACAAACGTAAGAGTAGATAAAGATGATGTAATAATTGAAGGAATAGATAAACAAGCCGTTGGACAGACAACTGCTAATATGCAAGAAGCTTGTAGGTTGAGAGGTAAACGCAGAAAAGATCCCGAAACATTTTTAGATGGAGTCTGGCGTTGGGATCGCGATTAATACAATTTTTTCGTTTTATCAAATTCTTTTTTCCCCCTATATTTATCACTTATTTTTTCATCTGTAAATTTCTTAACAATAAGAAGTATTAAAAACTCCATTAAACGTGATAGCATAATACTTTGAAAAGGTAACATTCTACTGTGAGTGACTATGACAGTCGATAAAAAGAAATTACTGAAAAAGCGCAAAGAAATAAGCGCAAGAAGGCCTAAATTTGTCAGACAAGAAAGCTGGCGCTATAAACGAGTTAAGAAAAGTTGGAGAAAGCCAAAAGGCATAGATAATAAAATGCTAGAAAAACGTAAAGGCGTTCCTCGATTGGTTAAAATCGGTTATAGAGGTCCTAAAAATGTCAGAGGTCTACATCCTTCCGGTTATCAGGTAGTTCATGTTGCCAATGTTTACGAGCTTGATTATATCGATAAAGAAACAGAAGCTGTTATGATTAAACATACTGTAGGTGGAAGAAAAAAACAACAAATTCTTGATAATGCATCAGATATGGGATTGAAAATCCTGAATCCACCAGCAAGAATAGAAGAAATCGGAGATATACTCGATGAAGCCGTACTTGACGAAGAATATGAACTGCTTGATGAGGATCTGGAGGATGAATTCGAAGAGGATTTCGAATTAGATGAAGACCTCAAATTGGATGAAGAAGACGAATCAGAAGAGGAGTCTTCTTGATAAAACAAAATAAAAGGTGTTATTAATGGATGTTAAAACACAAAGAAAAATAGCAGCTAAAATAATGAAAGTTGGCGTACATCGCGTAAAAATTGATCCAGATAGTCTAGCTGATCTTTCTCTTGCAATTACAAGAGAAGATGTTAGACGTCATATAGATGATGGTGATATTAAGAAGAGAAAAATAAGGGGAATAAGTCGAGGACGGGCCAAAGCTGTTGCAGTTAAAAAGAAAAGAGGACAAAGAATTGGTCCTGGAAGTCGAAAAGGTCCAAAATATTCTCGTCTTTCAAGTAAAAAAAGATGGATATATAAAATCAGAGCACAAAGAAAATATCTTCAACAATTGAGAGATGAAGAATATATTGATACTATTAACTATCGTGAACTATACCTTCAATCAAAAGGGGGTTTATTCCGATCAGTTAGGTATCTAAGAACCTATATTGCAGAGCACGGTTTAGCCAAGAAGCGTCTACCGGAATTATAACTGGGTGGTAAATATGTCAAAAAGAAGAAGAAAAGGTATTAGAAAAAAAAGAAAATTACAACCTAAGAAACAAAGATATGGACCACTTTATCGAGTTCCTTTCAGAAGACGTAGAGAATTGAAAACTGATTATCAGCAACGTAAAAGACTTATGAAGTCAGGAAAAATTAGATTTGTCGCACGTCCTTCAAACAAACAAGTTCTGGTTCAATTTGTTGAATCTAGAATAGGTGGAGATAAGACTTTTGTTCAAACTAGATCATCTGATTTGAAAGATTATGGGTGGACAATCTCAACTTCTAACCTCCCAGCAGCCTATCTGACAGGTTACCTTGCTGGAAAGAAGGCTCTCCAAGCAAAAATCAAGGAAGCTATTCTTGATATTGGGATTCATACAGCAAACCCTGGAACTAGGATTTTCGCTACTTTGAAGGGAGTAGTTGATGCAGGAGTAGACATTCCGTATAATGAAAGAATGCTACCCTCTGAAGATAGAATTAAAGGTGAGCATATCAAGTCATATGCAAAAATACTAGCTAAAGAAGATAAAGAGAAATACGATAAGCATTTTTCAAATTATCTCAAAGTTGACGTTAAACCCGAAAATTTACCTATTTTGTTTAAAGAAACAAAATCAAAGATAGATTCAGTGGATTAAGGTGAAAAAAATGAGTAGAAATTTATTTTTGGATTTAGAAGAGTGGGAACCAAGAACTAGAGTTGGTAGGTTAGTAAAAGAAGGGAGAATAACAACAATAGACGAACTCTTTCAACAAGGACTACCGCTTGTTGAACCTGAAATAGTAGATCTTCTATTTGGAGATACTTTAGAGGATGATGTAATAGATATTAGTCTTGTACAAAGACAAACAGACGCAGGAAGAAAACGCAAATTCCGAGCAACTGTTGTTGTAGGTAATAGAGATGGATATGTTGGTGTTGGTGAAGCTAAGCTAAAGGAAATTGGCCCAGCAATCAAGAAAGCCATGACTAATGCAAAACTTAACATCAGACCAATCAGAAGAGGATGTGGGTCGTGGGAATGTACTTGTGGTACTCCTCACACTGTACCCTATAAAGTTACAGGGAAAGTGGGTTCAACAAAAGTGATTATTTATCCTGCACCAAGAGGTTTAGGATTAGTTACAGGTAATACTGCAAAAACTGTTTTGGAATTAGCAGGAATATCTGATGTATGGAGTAAAACCTTCGGTGAAACAAGAACTACATCGAATTTTGCTAAAGCAACATTTGAAGCTCTAAAAAATACATATTCAATTATGGCTCCATATGATTGGACAAGGTAATGGTGAAGAAGATGAGTCAAGAAAAAAACAAATCTGATTTACTAGCAGTAATCCGATTAAAAGGTAAAATCAATGTTAATTACAGAGTACAAGCAACCTTGAATATGCTAAACGTTAGAAGAACCAATTATATGACTTTAATTCCTAATACTCCCTCCTATCTTGGAATGTTAAAGAAAGCTCAAAATTTTATTACCTGGGGTGAAATTAACCAAGATATTCTAAAACACGTTTTGGAAAAAAGAGGAGAAATAGCAGGCAGACAGAAATTAACCAACAAACACCTAAAAGACCATACAGAGTATCCTACTATAACTGCATTATCAAAGGCCTTACATAAAGGAGATGTAACCTTAGATGCAGTACCTGAATTGAAAAAATTCTTTAGACTCCATCCCGCTAGAAAAGGATATCGTGGAATCAAAAAAGGATTCGCTGAAGGTGGCGAAGTAGGTTATAGAGGTACAGCTATTAACGAATTAATTGTGAGGATGGCTTGATAAGAATGACAGTACGAACAAGAAGAAAAGGAAGGAAACATCGTGGTTCAAGAACCCATGGATGGGGAATAGTTAGGACTCATCGAAAGAGTGGAATGAGAGGTGGGGTTGGAAAAGCCGGTGCCAAATCTCATCATTGGATATTAACAGTCAAAGGAATGAGACCCCCAATTGGTAAGCATGGTTTCAAACGTCCTCAAAAAAGACAAAAGAAAGACAAGACCATTAACGTATCCCATGTTGAAGCAATGTTACCTTCTCTTATTGATGATGGAATAGCAATAAAAAAAGGTACTGCTTATCAAATTAATCTATCAGAATTAGGTTATAAGAAGTTACTTGCACAAGGTGAAATTGAGAGACCTTTGAACCTTATAATTGATGAAGCTAGCGAGAAAGCAGTGGAAAAAATAAAAGGTGCTGGAGGCAAAGTAACTCTAAAAAAATAAACATTCATTCTTTTAAAACAAACTACTTTTTTTCTTTTAATTTTCTTTCTTCTGATTAGGGTAAGTATTTCTCTCCATTAGAACTTTCTTGACACTTGCAATAAGCCCTTGTTCTTTATCTTCTAGCTTATTTGAATCTATTTGTGCTTCACCTAAAGCAATTAATTCATGTTTTAATGAGAAAATAGCAATTAAGTCTCCCTTTTGGAAATTATTTGTAAACTTTGATACACCTGGTAGAGCTAGTGGTGCTCCATGACACAATGTATCAACAGATGTGTCTTTAACAAATATTTTTGGTAAATGTTTTACACCATATTCCATAGGCAAAATTATGTTTCTTAGAGGGATTTCATCCCTCTCTTCCTTATACCATTCAAGAGCATCATATAGATCTTGAAGTGTGGTTAGAAACTTTTCTTCAGTAAAAGGACCAGTGGTTATTCTTCTTAATTCTTTCATGTGTGCTCCACATGATAAACTCTGACCTATGTCATGACAGAATTTACGTATATAAGTACCAGCTTGACATTTTATGCTGAAAAGAACCTCTCTTTCCTTGATTTCGATTATTTTTACTTCGTAAATTCTCCTCACTCTTAATACCCTTTTTACACTCGCTCTAACGGGTGGTCTTTGATAAATGTCACCAACATACTCTTTCATTATTGATTGTATCTTCTCTTCTTCTACATCTCTGTGTAATCTCATATTACAGACATATTCTTTTCCAGATAATAGAAGTGTATTGAGAATTCTTGTAGCTTTTTTCAACGCTACAGGTAAAACACCAGTTACTTGAGGATCTAGTGTTCCAGAATGTCCAGCTTTTGGAATATCGAGAATTTTCTTTATATAACTAACTACTTCGTGACTAGTTGGTCTTGCTGGTTTGTCGATGTTTATAATCCCATAATTCAGCAATTCCTCAATTGAACGTTGTTGTGGTATTTTACCCCATTTAAAATCAGTTGTTTCACTGGATAATATAGTTATATCATCTTTCTCATTTTCAAGAAAAACTTGTTGAGATGAAAACTTAATTGGCATTTAATCACCGAAATTGGAAAGAGAAATTAGAAGATTAAAGAAAAATCCTCTTTAAGGAACAATCTTCTCTTCCATATACTTTTTTAGATTAGCTTTTTCAATAGCAGCGATTACTTCTTCATCAGTGGCATCACGTTTTATTGCAACTGTTTTATCTGTGGGTTCCACATGGTCTATATTACAACGACGACGTTTTACTGATGAGAGGGATTTTGGACCAGTAACTAACACAAAGTTCTGGTTTACTAAATCAACTATCACTGCTTTCTTTCCTGCCTCTCTTCCATTTGTTTTTACAATAATTCTTCCTACTTGAATTGCTGTCATTTAATTTCACCTTTTATTATTTTTTTTACTGCTGTCATAATAATCTGAACGCAATCAGATGCATTGAATTTATTCGAATTGACTATTACATCATAGATAGATAAATCTGAAATATCTATATTATACAGTTTTTGATATCGTTCTTTTTCAGATTTTTCCCTAGTTAAAGTTTCTGTTTTTATAGTATCAATTAACCCCTTCTCTCTTTGAGCAATACGTTGAATTCTAATATCTAATGGCGCTGTAATATAGACGAGTAAATCCGCCATATCTTTTAGAACCCAACCACCCAATTGAGCATCGATAACAATATTGTCTTCTGCCTTTGCAATATCCAAGGTTCGATCATCAATAAATCTATCAATCTCCTCCCTTTTTTCTGCAATCTTACTGAATTCCCCGATGTTTTTCCCTTCTTCTCTTGCCATATTTCTAAATAACTCGCCTGCAGAGACATATTTATACTTAAGCTGTTCTGCAATTTTTTGAGCTGCAGTGCTTTTTCCGGAACCATGTGGACCTGAAACTGCGATAATTGGCAAGGTAGCCACCTCCTCTATGAAGTTGCTCGAGCTTTTGCCTTAATTCCACTTTTTAAACAACGAGAACACATATATCCTGCATGAACTCTTGATGGTAAACGCTCTGATTTTGATGTTTTTCTTACTTTGCTCTGATGTCCAAAAACAACGCCATGTAGAACTGCTCCACATTGTGAACAGTGTGGCTTCTTTGTTTTCTTGTTAATTCTTCTTATTTTAGTATGAGAAGGGGTTCTTACTTTTCGAGTTTTTGCTACACGTAATGAAGGTCTAACCATTTCTATTTCCTCATTTTTCTGCTGTATCTTTTGTGGTTGCTTGTTTGGTTCTTGCGAGTTTCTCTTTAGTAACTGAAGTTGAAATTCTCTTCTGTTCTTGTTTTGGTTTTTTCTTAGTTTGTGTTGCACCAGAAGGAGTAACACCAAACAGTCTAGATATTAAAGATCCAAAAGCAAATGCTGTGATGAAATACCACAATGTAAAAGGAACTTTTGCATACCAAACCCCGGTTGCAGGATCTTGATATGGTTCAGTCCAACCTGTTCCTATCCATGGAAATTGACCTAAGTTAAAGGGAAGCCAAGCATAATAATGACCCGTATATGCCCTACGAAGAATAGCAAATAATAATAAAAATGGAATGGTTGTAAAGAGCATAGGTTTCATTCGTTTAAACATCATAGAAGATTGCATTTTCTTAATTCTCTCTTCATCTCGCTTAACGCTTAACCATAATTTTTTATCCGCTGTTTGCATAGCTCTCTTTCTTCGTTGGTTCCAATCATTTACTTTCTGCATGCTTTCTTTTAATTCATCTACATTGGTTAAAAGTCTTGTAACCAAGGTCGAAAATATTGAAATCATTATAGCTACAAGTGTAATAACTAATGCTGATTCAGGTCGATCATTCCAACCATTACCTGCAATCCATTGTGCAATACTATTAAGCCAATTGTCCCAGAAGGCCATTATTAAACCACTTTCTATGCATATGCTTACTTACACCAAGAAAGAAGTTTATTTTAAAAGCTTTTGTAACTGGAGTTTAAATATAGGGAAATATGTTTGATTTTCTATTTATTTTTCTGTAAAAGTACAAAGAAGTTATCTCTTCCACTTTTTCCTCCTGTTGGAGTAAAGTTACATATTTTCAAATTACATACTTCAAGAATCCCTAAGAGTTCTCTCTTTGTAAATAAATGATAATATCTTCTTGCCACTACTTGTTTATCTTTGTTAAACCAGGGAAGAAAAATATCCCCGTGCCTCCATTTATTAATAAAGATTTTTTTTATTGGGAAAGCAATCATATCAAATATCATTTTTTTCCGAGTATCGGGTTTCCATCGTCTCCAAAATGATAGGATAATATATCCTTTGGGCTTTAGAATGGTTGAAATATTCCTCAAAGCTTCGATTATCTCTTCTTTATTCTCTAAGTGATGAGCAGTTGCAATACACAAAATTATATCTGCAGCATTTCTTCTTATTGGGATTCTTCTCATATCGTTGTTTAGAATGTGAAGTTTTTGAATGGGAAGTTCGACTAAATTTTTCAGTAGGTCCAATGATAAATCTGAAGCTAAGAAGTGCCATTCTTGATTCTTAAAAAGTGCCAAGTTTCTTCCATTTCCTGTACCAATATCTACTAGAACCCCATCATGGGGCAGGGAAAATTGTTTTCCAATATTTATGAGATAGTGTTGGAAATCTCTCCATGGCTTATTTTTTACTTCGACATACTTAGGAGTAATTTTCCTATATTCTTCCATCAAATTGTATTTTTTGCCTGAGCTCTTTTTCTTCAATATAATAAAGCTGTTGTGTTTATATATTTCAATTTTCTTTTCTGAACTAGCAATGTAGCTTATGAGAAATTTTAAATATTTACTTTTCTTTACTCAAAATGAGTGAATTATTTCGAAGAGAGTGAATGAAATGGCAGAACTTAATGTTGTTGTTGTGGGTGTAGGGAGTTGGGGAAAGAATCATGCTCGAGTGTTCAATGAACTGCAGGAATCAAATTTAATAGGCGTTTATGATCTTGACCAGAATAAAGCTAAGATTCTTGCGAAGCAATTTAATGTTAAATCATTTCCCAATTTAGAAGAAATTTTTAATTCAGAAGAAGTAGATGCTATAACAGTTGCATCTCCAACATCAACTCATGGTGAAATATCTCTAAAAGCTATTGAACATGGAAAACATATTTTAATTGAGAAACCAATGACAAGCTCGATAGAGGAATCTGAGAAAATCATAGAAAAAGAAAAAGATTCAGATGTTGTTGTTTCTGTAGGATTCATTGAAAGATTCAATCCAATAGTTAAGAGATCAAAAACATTGATTGAAAAAGCTGAACTCGGGGATTTAGTACTTATTAGTGCTAGACGTTTAGGTCCATATTGGCCTGATAGATTGAAAGATGTTGATGTCATTAGGGATGTGAGTATTCATGATATTGATGTATTTAGACATTTATTAGGAAAAGATCCTATCTCCGTTTATGCTAGAGGTGGAAAATTAAGGCACGCATATTTCGATTATGCGGAAATATTACTAGATTTTGGAGAAGGAATCACTGGATTTATCGAATCGAATTATCTTACTCCACATAAACTACGAAAACTTATGCTAACATGTGAGAAAGGAATAGTTGAGGCTGATTACATAACTCAAGATTATGTAATTGAAGATCAAGAATGGGCAAAACAACAAAAGATTCAGTGGCAAGAACCATTGAAAGCTGAGATGCTGAGTTTTATTAATGCTTGTTTAGAGAAAAAAGAACCCCACGTTACATCAATTGATGGTCTAAAAGCTTTAAAGATTGCAGTAGCATCAATAAAGAGTATTCAATCACATAAGGTTATCGAACTTCAATTATGAAGTTTTTTAAAAGAAAATAAAAGAAAAGTGTGAGTGACTATTTTAAGCCAAGTAATCCAGCAAGTGCTGGAACTGTCTCACTTATTTGTTCACTCGCGAATATCTCATAATATTGTCTTAGGATACCCGTTGTCAGTAGAATTCCTGTACCCGTACCTAATGCACCTAGAAAATCTGCTACTGCAGCTAGGATTCCAATAAAGAATCCTCCTACCCATGCAGCGGTAGGAATATATCTTTCGAGATATCTTTCAACTATTTTTGGATTGCGTCTAAATCCTGGGATTTGCATGTTTGCATCCAATAATTGCTTTGCAACATTCTTTGAACTCATACCTGCCGTATCTATCCAAATCCGTGAGAAAACTCCACAGAGTATTATCATTAAGAACATATATGCAATGGCATTTCCAGGATGGACTCCCACCTGTTCCGGTCCATACGGTGCCGTCGTTAAAGCAGCCAATCCTGAGACTGGCTGCAGTTGACTCGTATCCGGTATTTCTTCCCATCTCCCCATGAAGTTCACTAAGAAGAATTTGATACCCGTACTCTCATCTGACCATTTGTTGTGCATCAGATTTGATATGAAGTAAACATTAGCAAATAGAGCACTAACAAGTATTACAGGGATGTTGGAAGTATATAGGAACTTAATTGGATAGCGAGCTGGCATTTTATATTGGCTATGTTGAACAGGAATTTCAATCTTTACAGAATCAACATAAATTACCATTGCGAATACTACAATTGTAGCTAACAAACCAACAAGATCTGGAGTTCTTCCAGGTCTACTGAATGGAGTCAATACATCACCTCTACCTATTCCTTGAAAGAATGCTAAAATACATCCTCTGTACCACATAAATCCTCCGGATGCTTCTTGATTCAAACTAAACATCCCATCAAAGATATTGAAAGAAACACTTGCAGCGATAAAGAGACTTATTCCACTTCCTAATCCATATCCTTTCTGAATAACTTCATCCATAAGCAAGATTATGAATCCTGCTACAATTAGTTGTGCTAAGATAAGTATTTGTGCTTCAAAAGATAGCCCTTCACCATAAGCACCGCCAAGAATATAGGCTAAAGCTTCGAACAGAGTCATCAATATAGCAAGTATTTTTTGTGATCCGGTGTACAAAGCTCTCTCCTCAGAGCTAGTGAAATCAACTTTGATTATCTGCGACCCCACTAATAATTGCATAATCAACCCTGCAGTAACTATCGGACCAATACCGAGTTCTGCTAAACTTCCTCTTTGGGAAGCTAATATTGCTCTCATTGCAAAGAAAGGATCAGTACCTTGTCCTGCTTCTTTTGGTACACCGACAATGGGTATATTCAGCATTGCTAAATAGAGAGCCAGGATTCCGAAAGTCCAAGCTAGCTTTCTTTTGAAAGAAGGCTTTCTAGCGGGTTTTTTTATTTATAACGTAAAACGTTGAAATGGTTTGAAAAGCATCAAAAACTTCGAAGCCATAGGTTTCACCGGTCGGTTTAATCCAATAGGAGTGCTTCTATTTATAAGCATTATTGCCTTCAACAATTTTCCTTTCCAATCTATTTTCTTACTGGAAAACTACCTCTGTTACAAGAGAATACAGCTTTTGAAATATCTGTATGAATTATTGAATGAGTGATATGGCCATATTTTATCTTCAGTTATAACAATCTCATTAGCAAATGCAAGTGCATTTCCTATCCCCAGACCAATTTCTCTAATATCTCGACTTATGAAATTATCCCATTTAGCTAAATCTTGATCTTCTTGAGTTTTTTCATGATATTTTCCTGAAACCTTGAATCTATCAGGATTCTTTACTCTGTTAAATCTTGTTTGTTGACTAGCATGGAACCCTAGTACCTTTACGTTATCTACACCAAAGTGTTTTCTAGCATAATCTATTTCAGCTGGTGATTTGATTCCATTAAAAAGAAGAATGGATGAATTTTTGTAGTTTTCATACTCGTATTCAAGAATAGCTTGAGCAAATGCAGTAGGGTCTTTGGAGAGAAGTTCCTTAATAATTTTTGTTGTATTAGTATGGTTTACTTCTAACCCTCGATGATTGATTTCGTGATACACAGCATGACCTGTTTCAATCATTGGGATCCCTTTTTCTTCTCTCAACTTATGACCATGCGAGGATTTCCCACTGAGCTGCAATCCAACAAGTATGAAGATTTTCATTATTTCCGATTTAGAATATAAGAGTAGAAGAAAAGGTTTTCGGAGAGAAATAAGCATGATAATTGGCACATCATGGTAAAATTTTTATTACAAGCAAATTTACACCTCTATAATCATTTCTTGCCAGGATATCCAAGCGGTTACGGAGATGCATTGGAAATGCATTGCCCTTGAGGCGCCGGGGTTCAAATCCCCGTCCTGGCTCCATTTTCTAACTAAAACACGTCGTAAAAAATTCTCGCTTAAGCAAATATTTAAAAAAATCATTAATGCAGTCTTCTTGAAATCGTTTGTGCAATAATTGAAAGAAAGCACATGGCGAAGCTCGATGGAGTGCAATTCTCCCATTCTTGAATAAAGAAATGTAGAGCACCACAGCTTCGGGTTGTGGAATACAAAAAAATGAAAAGTGATAACATGTCATTTCGCCATTTAGTTAGAATTAAATCTACAGATTTAGAAGGGCATCTTCCTGTTTCTCTAGGTCTTTCAAAGATATCCGGAGTAAATAGAAGATTAGCTCAAACAATTGTAAGAACTCTTAACATCCCTTCTTCTGAACGCGTTGGTTCACTTACTGATGCAACTATAAAGGAAATTGAAAGCATCATTTCTGATCCAACTGCTGCAGGAATACCAGAATGGATGGTTAATAGAAGGAAAGATCGTCAAACAGGTGATAATTTACATATCACTGAGGCTCAGCTTATTCTCCAAACTAAGCAAGATATTGAAAGATATATCCGTATTCGTAGCCGACGAGGAATTAGACACTCATTTAAACTTAAAGTAAGAGGGCAAAAGACCCGAACCCATGGAAAAAGTGGAACAACCGTGGGTGTGTCGAAGAGGAAACGATAAGGTGAGAACATGGGTGGAATAAGAAGACAAAAAAAGAAAATTATAACTCCAGGGCATCCATATGATCAAGCTCGATTAGAAAGAGAACTTCCTTTAGTGGGAGAATATGGTCTTAGAAATAAACGCGAATTATGGAAAGCTAGAACCGTTCTTTCGAAAGCTAGACAGCGGGCACGTGATCTTTTAGCCCTTGATCCTGAAATCAGAGATCAAAGAGAACAAGAACTTCTTTCGCGATTATCAAGATTTGGTATGCTCTCTCAAAGTGCTGATTTGGATTCAGTTCTTGCTATAGATGTAAAAACAGTACTTGATAGAAGGCTACAAACAATTGTTCATAGAATGGGTCTAGCTAGTTCTCCTTATCAAGCTAGACAATTTATTGTACATAGACATATTGCAATAAACAAAGGAATAGTTACTTCTCCAAGTAGGTTGATAACAGTACAAGAAGAAAACGGAATTGCTTATGCACCAAGATCTCCATTAAATGACCCACAACATCCATCTAGACCACAAGCTCCTCCAGTAGTTGAGGAACCTGAGAAAACTGAAAAACCCAAGCCCAAAGCTGCACCTGCTCCTAAGGAAGAGAAACCTAAGGTAGTGGAAAAGAAAGAAGAGGTTAAACCTAAGGAAGAGAAACCTAAACCTGCTCCTAAGGAAGAAAAGCTTAAGGTAGTGGAAAAGAAAGAAGAGGTTAAACCTAAGGAAGAGAAACCTAAACCTAAACCTGCTCCTAAGGAAGAAAAGCCTAAGGTAGTGGAAAAGAAAGAAGAGGTTAAACCTAAGGAAGAGAAACCTAAACCCAAGGTTACACCTGAACCTGAGGTGAAGGAAGCACCAAAAGAGAAAAAACCTCCTGTCAAACCTAAGGAGGAGAAATCTAAAGTTGCTACTATTGCTGATCTTTCTCAGATTGAAGGTATTGGTGCAAAAACAGCAATGCTTTTGCAGGATCATGGTTTCAAAACAGCACAAAAAATTGCTGGGTCATCAGTTGAAGATATTACCCAAGTTCCTGGAATTGGACCAGCTATCGCTGAAAAGATAATCAAGAACGCTAAAGATCTTGTCAAAAAAATGGGGGACGGTAAGTAGGTGATTTTATGAGTGAAGCAGAAACTAAAGAAGCTAAACCACGAAGAAGAGAATCAAAATACGGTATTGCTCACATTTTTTCAAGCTATAATGACACAATTGTTCACATTACAGACATCTCCGGTGCTGAAACTTTCAGCCGTAAAAGCGGAGGAATGTTTGTTAAAGCTGACAGAAACGAGTCCAGTCCTTACGCAGCTATGAAAGCAGCAAATGCTGCAGCACAAGAAGCGCAAAGCAAGGGAGTGTATCAATTATATGTAAGATATAGAGCACCAGGTGGACATAAGAACAGAACACCAGGACCAGGAACACAAGCAGCATTAAGAGCGTTGAAAAGATCAGGAATGAGAATACTAAGACTAGAAGATGTGACACCTCTCCCACACAACGGTTGTAGGAGAAAGGGAGGCCGTAGAGGCCGTCGAATGTAAAATTCATCCTTTTTCATTTTCTTTATTTTTACTTTCATTTTTGTAATATTTGGGTTTATATTTTATTTTCTTTATATATTTTTGATTAGTAATGATTAAGATAGATAGTAAATATTATTGCAGTAAGTGTGATAAATATTTCACGAGAAAAGATTCTTTGAATAGACATAACAATTCTGTACATAGAACAAAGACAACTTATTATTGTAAATTGTGTGATTTTAACACATCTAGAATGGATAATCTTAGTCGTCACATCAAACAAGTTCATGAACAACAAAGAGTTTATGCTTGTGATTATTGTGAAGAGAATTTTCAACAGAAAGCACATCTTGAAAGGCATGTTGAGACCATTCATTCCATGAAAGCGACTTTTGAATGTCCTCACTGTCTGATTGCATTCAAAAGAAAAGACGCACTTCAAAGACATATTAGAGGAGTTCACCAGAATATTAGGCCACACATTTGTAGAATTTGTGGAGATTCTTTCAAATTATCTCATCATCTTAAAAACCACATGAAACTCAGACATCCAGCAGAAGGAGAATAGAGGATGAGTACCATATTCAAGTGCGATTTATGTGGAAAAACATTTACCCGTAAAACAAATCTGAATCGTCACATGAATTCAGTGCATTCTACAAAGAAGCCATTTGAATGCTCTCATTGTGATTTTGCTACAAAACGTAAGG
>DAOVKB010000014.1:0-20188 GCA_030631995.1 archaeon
AATTGCTGTCTAACAAATTGATAAGCTTTTATTAGAAATTCTCTAAATTCAGAAACACTTGAAAAATATTTCAGATTCTCATTTTGAATTTTCATTTGCTATCTCCTTTCATGAATATTATGAATTTGACCTTCAACACTAAAATCTTCTCTTATCGTAATAATTGCATAACTTCCTCTTGTTATAGGTCCTGGATTGACTACTGTACAATTTTGTAATTTTGAAATTGTAGGGGAATCATGGATGTGCCCAGAAACAATTAGAAATATATTTTGAAACTTTTCTATTGCAATTTTCAGTTCTCTTGATCCAGCATGGCGGTCAAATGAAACTATATCTGCTTTTGTTCCATAAGGTGGAGCATGAGTAAGCAAACATAATTTTTCATCAATTTTCTCCTTTTTTTTCAAGATTTTATAATTTATTTTGGGTTTGTCATTACCAAATCCAATAATGGTAAAAAAATCGAGCTTGCAGGGTTTTGATTCAACAAAAATAGCGCTAGTTGCTATATCTTCTACATCGAAATATGGATCACAATTACCAAGAATAAAGAAAGTATCTCTAAAATCCTGTGTTATTCTATTCAACACATTATTCAAGTCTTCATATGATCCAAAATTAGTTATGTCTCCTGCTATTAAGCAGATTTCGGGTGGGTTGGAAGATTTTTGCACCTCTATCAGAACAGAATTTAGAGTTACTGTTTGATTATGAATATCCGAAAGAACCAAGATTTTCGAGAACAACAGATTCACACCTCTATAACAAATAACTCCAAGAAAGTGAATACACCTGAATAAACAAACGTGTCTTCATTTGTGTTAAATTTCCAGAGTTCGAAAACAATCTTTATACTTCTATCTCCTCCTAGAAAGAGTAAAATGTCCTCATTTACAAAGAGTGTAGTGTTTGTAGGCTCCCAGATGTAATAATCACTGAATTGGCTAGGTGATTCTTTTTCTGCTTTTGTTGCGCATGATAGTATTTTTTCGTAAGTGTCATTAGGATACATTTGATAGCTTGATGATGACGAAAGAGGAACCATTGTACTTAGATTCTGTGATAATTTAGTAAGTTTAATCTGTAATTGGTAGTAAACAACCTTATTTTCGAAATTTTTGACAACAAAGAAAATAGATTCATTTCTATCAGTATACAATCCTGCTGGATATCCATATGTAACATAAGTCCCCAGATCCTCTCTATAGATGTATAATGATAACTCAGAGAATTGTTCATCTGATGATGGTATGAAAATAACAATTACAATAATTAGAACAGACGAAACTACAAGGACCGCAAGACTGAATGCAACCATTTTCTCCAAATTAAAATTATGGAAGAAATTTTTTGGTTTCTTATTCTCAGTCATTTTTATCCTCCTCAGAAGTTTCTTCATAAACAATAACGAGATTACTATATTCTTCAAGTTGCTTTGCTTTATACCAAGGATAGATTTTCTTGAAGAATACAAATACCAAAGCAACTGATAGCAAAGCAGATACAGAACCCAATAGAGAAAAGAGAATTCTTGATTTTTGCTTTGTTGAATCTACCACTTCTTTTATTTTTTCTATAAGATCATCAAGCTGTTCAGTTGCATCGTTTGCCTTTTGTAATGCTACTTCATAATCCCCTTCCAGATATTCATCGCTAGCTTCTTTGATTAGATTTCTAGCGGAATCTGCTTTTACAACTAACTCAGTTATTTCTATCTTCTTTGTCGAGCTTTCTTCTAAAAGAATGACAACCTCAATAAGCTTTGCTTGTGCATTTTGAATGGAGTTTGCTGCATCTTGTTCTAATTGTGCAAAAGAGGATTGAGATGTTATGAGAGTAAAGAAAATAAAAAAGAATCCAAAAAATTTTAGATTTTTTCGTATTTTTACTATCATTTCATTTCACTTTTTTTAAATAATGATTTGAACCAGTAGGTTACTGTTTTGAGTCTATTAGATCCTACTAAAATTCTAATAGTTGTTGAAATTAGTAATGATACTATTGTTAGAGAACCAATTACAACAACAAAAGGTATAGAATCAATAATCCAAACGGTATTTAGAATTAATCCTGTAAAGATTGAAATCCCTATGTTGATACCCATACTAATTAGCACTCTTTCAATTTGATTTATTGTTTCATAAATTCTCGGAAAGAAAATATTCGCAATAACCCACCCTGGAATAAAAATGCCAAACAATATGCCCATAATGACTCTCAAAAACAAAACAGGGGAATCTTGTGGAACAAGGATAATGATGGGAAAGAAAATCAAAGTCAGAAATCCAATTAACCAAAATTCTATTGAGAAGTAGTGCAATTTAAAAACAAAGCTAGAGAGTGTTTCCGGTAGAATTCTCTCAATTTTTGGTGAACCTAACCGTATGGTTTTTGTTTTTTCCAACTCTTGAATCAAACCATAAATTTCCTCTTTGCTTTTCCCAGTTAAATCTATGGTCCTCTTTACAAGCTCTCTTACAGTTTTTGGCTTTTCATCAGTTAATATTTTCTGTATGATTTTTTTCAAGCCATTCATTTCTTGCTTATTCATATTTTGGGTAATGGTTTATTTATAATAAAAAAAGGTTTGTGAAAAACGTTAGAAGATTTAATTCTTTTTACAAATACTATTTTAATTCTTCAACTGTTTTTCGTAGTTCTTCAATTTTGTCAGTTTTTTCCCAAGTAAATTCTGGAAGATCTCTCCCAAAATGACCATAGCAAGAAGTTTTCTTATAAATTGGTCTCTTAAGTTTCAAGTGATCAATAATAAATCCAGGACGGAAATCAAATACTTTAATCACGGCATCTCTTAATACTCTAATTGGAACTTTTTCAGAACCAAAACATTCAATGTTTATAGCTAGAGGTATGGGTTCTCCTATAGCATAAGAGATCTGAATTTCACATTTAGAAGCTAATCCTGCCGCAACAACGTTTTTTGCTGCATATCTTGCAGCATATGAAGCCGAACGATCAACTTTTGAAGGGTCCTTACCAGAAAATGCTCCTCCTCCATGACTGTCGACTCCTCCATAAGTATCCACAATGATTTTTCTTCCTGTTAAACCAGCATCTCCATGTGGGCCTCCAATAACAAAGCGACCTGTTCTATTAATGAATATCTTTGTTTTTTCATCGATGAAATCACTTGGAACTATTGGTTTGACGACCTCTTTCATTATCCCTTCATTTATTTCTTCATTTGAGACTTCTTCAATGTGATGAGCAGCAATGACCACCGCTTCAACTCGAAATGGAGTATCTCCTTCATATTCAACAGCAACAAGAGATTTACCATCTGGTCTTAGAAATGGAAGAATGCCTTTCTTCCTTACCTCAGTTAATCTCATAGTAAGCTTGTGAGCAAGAACAATTGGTAAAGGCATAAATTCAGGAGTTTCATCCGTTGCAAAACCATACATTATTCCTTGGTCTCCAGCACCTTGTTGTTCCAATTCTCCTTTTATTACACCTTGAGCAATGTCTGGTGACTGAGAATGAATAGTGCTAATTATTGCGCAACCTCTGTAATCAAATCCTATCTTTGAATCATCGTAACCAATTTCCTTTATTGTCTCACGAACTACCTTTTCATAGTCAATGATAACAGGTTTAGTTGTAGTGATCTCACCACCAATCAACACCAGACCTGTAGTTACAAAACATTCACAAGCTACATGAGCATTAGGATCTTTAGACAAAAGCTCATCTAATATCGCATCTGATATTTGATCACATATCTTATCTGGATGCCCCTCTGTTACTGATTCCGATGCTATTATCTTTCGTAAACTCAAACATAAAACGCTCCAAGAAATGATATTTTACAGATAAACTAATGATAGATTATAAAATAATTACGGTACTGTATGTGATAATACAAAGTACCAGGTTTTGTCAGAATTTTATTCTAAAAATCTCCTGTTTCTGAGTTCTGCTGAATCTCTCTAATCCAACCGATGAGATCATCTTTGGTTGGGATGTCTTCTGGATTATTGCTTTTTGCAGCAAAAACTAGCTTTGTTGATAATTTTTCAATTTCATGTAATAGCATGGGACTATGTCCTTTTTCTAGAAGATTATCCCTAATTTCTATCAATTGATTGGAAATTTTCAAAAATTCATTTGAGATATCTTGACTTTGTTCAATAAGTAGTTCTATCAAACTAAATGAGTCTTCTATAGTTGATACTTTTGGATGGAATGTTTCATTCAAATGATTAGCAATGTGATTAATTATATCCCTTTGAGTTTCTTCACGTTTTTTTTCTGTTTCTTTGTGTTTCTTTTCTAAAATAACACTAGAGAGATGTCTTAGAGTATTCTCTAACACTTCTTGAGATTGTAATTCAGGAATAAGATGAATTAGATGTGTTTTAACAAGGACTCTTCTTTCATTTTTCATAAAATAACTGTATTCATCTTTTGATAAAATTCCGGAGGAAACAAGTTCTTTTATTGATTCTCTAAACCTCTCTCTATTTCCTCTGCCTTTCCAGTAGGAAGAATCTATGTTTTCTTTTAATTTGTATGTAATTTCATCTAATATTGAAGTTTTGACAGATTCCATATTAAATACTCTTATTCTTATTGTTAATAAGAATTTCTTAAGCTGAAATATTCAACTGGAGTTTTTCAGAGCAATTTTAGCGTGAATTGCATAAAATATTAAATATGTCTTTGAAATATGTAATTGAAAATGTCAGACAATGTTGGAGTTCTTTTCTGTGGTGGAGAAGGGACAAGAATGCGGCCTCTTACCTACTATTTACAAAAAGTTATGATGCCGATAGGTGCTGATCAAATACCTTTACTAGAATATGTGATTAAGCATTTTAAGAAACATAATATCAACGACTTAATTCTTCTGGTTAATTATAAGAAAGAGCAGATACAAGGTTACTTTGGCGATGGTGAAAGGTGGGGTGTGAACTTAACATATGTTCCTGATAAACCTGGATTAAAGGGTACAGGAACTGCTCTTTTGAACGCTGAGAGCTTCATCAAAGAACGTCGAATGATAATTTACTATACTGATATCATTACAAATGTTAATCTTTCAGAAATGCTAAGTTTTCATGATCAACATAAGAAGTGGGCAACAATTCTACTTTCAAAAGGCTGGCAAATTAGGGTTGGTACTGCTGAAACCGATGAAGAAAATCACATTACTAAATTTGTAGAAAAACCCATTCTTCCCCTACTGGTAAATACAGGAATAAGTATTTTGGAACCAAGTATTTTTGATTATCTTAAGAGTTTTGAACCCAATCAGAGTGTAGATTTATCGAAAGATATCTTCCCATACTTTGTCCAAAAGGGAAAAATTATAGCTTATACTCAAGAAGATTGCTTCTGGGAAGACATTGGTTCAATTGAACGATATGAGAGACTTGATCATGAAAAGATAACAGAGTTAATGAAATAAAGATGTTTATGAAATTAAAAAATAAGTTTATAATTTATCACTTTCCTGTAGAATATATTGCTTAAATCGTGTGATTAAAATGAAACATAGACTGATGGATTTACTTGCATGCCCTTTAGATAAGTCATGGCCTTTAGAATTAGAGATTCTTGAAGAAGAAATGGAGAAAGAAGAAATCCCCCTCCCAATTGAAAACAAGTTTACCAATGTAATATGTAGTTTCTACTGTAATTTCAAAAAATTCATTTTAGTAAATTTACTAGAAGATGAAAGTGAAGAAACAAAGACAAAAGAAGAAATCGAAAGACACGTTACTCTGAAGGATTGTAAGAATTGTTTTCAAATAGAGATTCAAAGTGGAAAACTATATTGTTCAGAAGAAAAAGATAAGCACATTTATGAAATAAAAGAAGGAATTCCCATTATGCTTTCTAAGGATCAAATTGAAGAGCTTCATGGAAAAAAGAAATAATTATCAAAATAACATTGTGTTATTTTCGGTATTCTGTTTGTTCTTTATCCCTATCACTTTCAGCTTCTTTTGCTAAGTTTTATTTTTAGCTTGTCGTTTTTTTATCTCCCATATAAAATATGCAACTTCAATTCCTAGTCCTACTACAAGAAGTACATTTATGATTATTATTTTATTTCTTAAGCCTTCGAATGAAAACAAAAACTGTTGTACAGATAAGAACACAACATACACTATTACAGTTAAAAGCAACATAATTAGATGAACACTAGATGCTTGATCCAATCGTGGAAGACTTCTCTTCTTCTTTTTCAAATCATTTGTCATTTCTTTCTCTTCATTCATCTATAATCCCTTTGAAAGATTTCTTCTAAATATTTCTCATTAAGAATAATAATTGTTGGGCGTCCATGGGGACAAGTAAAAGGTTCTTTTAAAGTTAGAAGTTCCGATATAAGCATTTCTGCTTCTCTAACGGAAATCTTATCACCTGCCTTAATTGATCTTCTGCAAGCAAATAAAGATACTATCTCCTTTATAAAATCAAGATCCTCTAACACAAGGTTTTCTTTGATTTCTTTACGATGCTCTTTGATAATATCTATTATGTCTTTCGCAACTTCATGTGAGATAGTTACACCCATTATTGAAGGAATAGATCTTATCAGAATCTCATTCTTACCAAACACTTCAACATCAAAACCGTAGGATTTTAATTGTATTTTCATCTCTTCAATCATTTGAAATTCCGAAGGTTTAAGTTCCACAGAAACTGGGGCTAATAATTTTTGTATACTTATTTTCTTATTTTCTAATTGATTGAGATATTTAGAATAGTTGATTTTCTCATGAGCAGCATGTTGATCACATAAAAACAATCCTTCTTCTGTTTCAGCTATGATATAAGTGTTTTTGATTAAACCTATAACCCTAATACTTGCCTTTTTCTCAATCTGAAATTCTTTATCTTTTCCTTTCCTTTCTCCTTCTGGAAGAAAATATTCTATTGTTTGGTCTCGTCTTTTAATCATTCTAATAGAGGATTTATCATCAACTGTTACTTCGGTCTTGATTGCTTTTGGAAATTGTTTACTTGAAACTGTTCCTTCTTTTGGCATTTCCCTGAAAAGAGTTGGTTGTATTTTAGTATCACTAATTCTCTCAAATATTTTTAAACCACTATCAATCAATGATTTTTGTACGCAAGACTCCACAAGACTAAAAATGAATGGCTCCTTGCTAAAACGTATTTCCTTTTTAGTGGGATGAACGTTAACATCTACTTCTTCTGTTGGTAAATCTAGAAACAGGAACACTATTGGATACCTGTTACTAGGCATAGCGGTACCATACCCTTGTAAGATAGCATCTGATATCAATTTGTTGGAAATAGGACGTTTATTGACAAATATATACATATAATCTTTGGATTTTCTGGAAAATTCAGGTTTCGTAATAAATCCTGTAATTGAATAATTATTTTCGTTCTTTTCTATTGATATACAGGCTTTAGCAACTTTGTTACCAAAAATAGATGTAATTTGAGATATTAGCTCTCCTTTTGGAGCAGAGATTAAGCTTTTACCATTATGATTTAGAGAAAAGGAAATATTTGGATACGCTAATGCAAGTTTGGTTGTAAATTCTGTAATGTGATTAATCTCTGTTGTAATTGATTTCAAGAACTTTCTTCTAACGGGGACATTGAAGAACAAGTTTCTAACAGCAATTCTCGTACCGTTTGATGCTGTAGTTTTCTTGTCAGTTTTGATTTCTCCCCCTTCAACTGAAAGAAGTGTCCCCAGCTCATCCTCTTTTGCTTTCGTTGTTATCTCAACTTGAGCTACACTTACAACACTAGCTAATGCTTCTCCTCTGAAACCTAGACTGTGAATAGAAAAAAGATCATCAGCTGTTCTAATCTTGCTTGTTGAATATCTTTGAATTGCTAAACCAGCATCATCCTGAGACATCCCGTTACCGTTATCTATAATCTCGATTAGTTTTTTTCCACCTTCTTGGATGTTTATGATGATTTCTGTACTATCAGCATCGATTGAATTCTCAACTAGTTCTTTTACAACAGAAGATGGTCTTTCGATTACTTCTCCTGCTGCAATTTTATTTATTGTAAGAGAATCTAGCTTGATTATTTTCGTTTTCATTTTATCACAAACAAGCAATATTATTACAAATGCATCTGCATTCTATTATTTTTTATCCTTTAAAAGCTCTTTAGTTCTTCTAACTAATTTGTTTAAAACGTTCAAGGCTTCTATGGGAGCTATCCCTTCAACATCCAATTTAGATATTTCATTTACAATCTCAAGTTGTTCTGAAGTAATTTCTTTGCTTTTCAGTTTCTTTTGAGACTTTTCATCTACAGCTAAAACTGGAGACTCTTTCATTCTATCTTGTTTATGGAGTTGGGATAATGTATCATTTGCACGATCAATCACTTTTTTTGGCAATCCTGCCAATGATGCAACATGAATTCCAAAACTTTCACTTATACCCCCTTTCTTTAATTTGTAGAGAAAATGTATTTCCCCATCAACATTTTTAACTGATACATGAAAATTTTTGACATTAGGTAATCTTTCCTCTAATTCTATTAATTCATGATAATGAGTTGCAAAGAGTGTTCTTGGTCCGGTCTTACCAATATTGTTGTGTAAGAATTCTGTAACGGATAATGCAATCGCAACACCATCGTAAGTAGAGGTTCCTCTTCCTACTTCATCAAGAATTACTAAGCTTCTTTCAGTTGCATTATTCAATATGTTTGCACACTCATACATCTCTACCATAAATGTAGATCTGTGTTCTACTAGAACATCATGGGCTCCTATCCGTGTAAATATTCTATCGGTTAACCCTATCTTAGCAAAAGAAGCGGGAATGAAACTTCCCATCTGTGCCATGAGAACTATTAACGCAACTTGTCTCAGCAGTGTCGATTTTCCTCCCATATTGGGACCGGTTATTATTAGTATTCTATCTCCCTCCTTTTTGAGCAAAATATCATTTGGGATAAACGAAGTATGGGTAAGAAGTCTTTCTACAACCGGATGTCTTCCATCCTTAATCTCAATAAGGCTCTCGTTTGTTATTTCAGGTTTGGAATAGTTATAATAAACAGCATTTTGAGCAAAAGTGGAAACAATATCAAGCACAGCGGAATAATAAGCATCTTGTTGAATCTTTGTTGCATGTAAAGAGATTTCGATTAGTATCTCATTAAACAACTGTTCTTCTAATGCTGAAATTTTCTCCTCAGCATTCAGTATTTTCTCTTCATATTCTTTTAATTCAGGAGTAATATATCTCTCTGCATTCACTAGTGTCTGCTTTCTTTCATATTCTGTTGGCACCTTATCCGTTGATGCTTTTGGCACTTCAATATAATATCCAAAAACCTTATTGAAACGAACTTTAAGATTCTTAATCCCTGTACTAACCTTTTCTCTTGCTTCTAAAGATGTGAGAAACGATTTTCCACCTCTCTGAATTTTCCTCAATTCATCAAGTTCTTCATTGTGTCCATCTCTAATTACGTTGCCGTCTTTCAAACTAGATGGCACTTCGTCTGCAATTCCTGATGAGATTATTGCAATTGCTTCCTTAACGGGATCAAGATTCTTTCTAATTTCTTTGATAAGATCTGATTTGAAATCTGACAATAATGAGCGGATGTCAGGAATTAATTCTAATGAGTTCTTAAGAGCGATTAGATCTCTGGGTCTACTCTTCCCTAAACATATTCTCCCTATTATTCGCTCAATATCGCTCATCTTACTGAGAATATTTCGTATTTCTTCTCGAGCGATAGTCTCGTTGAACAGAATCTCTGTTGCATTTACTCTAGACATTATAACCTCTAAGTTCAGACTTGGCCTTACAATCCAAGAAGTAAGTAATCTTGAACCGTTTGGTGTCTTTGTGTTATCTAAGACTTGACGAAGGGTACCATACTCTGTTCTATCTCGAAGGTTTTCTATTAACTCTAGATTTCTAATTGTGTTGGAATCGAGAGACATAAACTCTTGGCTTTCTATTCTACTAATTTTCGTAATATTTGGAAACTGCTCGCGTAATTGTGTTTCCTTTATGTAACGCAAAATAGATCCAGCAGCACCTATAGATGGATTATATTCTCCAACCCCGAATCCTTCTAAACTTAAAACGTTAAGAAGACTACAAATATCCTGTCTTCCTTGTTCTATATCAAAATAATAATCATCTCTATGTGTTATTGTGCTTTTGTGCTCATCATAATAGAATTGTAATTTTTTCCAAAAAGACTCTTCAACTAAGATTTCTGAGGGATTCAATCTGGCTAATTCCAATTCAAGTGAATTGTTACTTTCGTCACTTTCAAAGTCAGTTACTAAAAATTCTCCTGTAGACAAATCAAGAGCAGCCAAACCTATCAAATTCTCTATTTTAGTAATAGAAGCAAGATAATTGTTATGTCCCTTTGATAGAGACTCAGGAAGAGTGATTGTTCCTCGTGTTAAGAGTTGGACAACTCCTCTTTTCACTATTTTTTTAGCTACTTTTGGGTCTTCCAACTGTTCAACTATAGCAATTTTATGGCCATTTTCAACCATTTTTGCAACATAAGAATCCACTGCATGATAGGGAACGCCAGCTAATGGAAATTTCTTCTCACCCAATGTTCTTGAAGTTAATGTTATGTTTAGAACTTCTGAAGCGATTTTTGCATCTTCATTAAAACACTCGTAAAAATCCCCTGCTCTAAAGAAGAGTATATACTCTTTATGTTGTTTCTTTATATCTTGCCACTGTTGCATCATAGGGGTTAGCTTAGGTTTCAATCTTCTGTCATCGAATCTCTTCATTATAATCTCCATGTAGAATTATTTCAAGAATTTTTCTTTCTTTTGAATATAAAAATCATAAATTTTCTTAGGTTGTTTTTTTGGATCAGCTGCACCCCAAGAATAAATTTTCTCTGGTGAATCACCTTCAGAATCAAACCATTTTCCTTCATCGATAGTTTTTCTTAGAGAATCAACGATAGCTATTCCCGCACTCGCTCCTAACCTATTGGCTCCAGCATTTACCATTCGAACTGCAGTTTTAGCATCTTTAATCCCCCCTGCTGCTTTTAAGCCAAAATTATCGCCTACAGTTTGACGCATTAGTGATACATGATCAACAAAAGCACCCATAGGACCAAAACCGGTTGATGTTTTTACAAAATGCGCTTCAGCTTCTTTTACTATTTGACATGCCTTTATTATCTGTTCGTCTGTAAGATATCCGGTCTCTAAAATAACTTTTACAATCACACCATCTGCAGCATTTACAACCTTTTCAATATCATTCTTAATGTAAGAATAATCATCATCGTAAAAAGTACCAATGTTCAGAACCATATCTATTTCTTGTGCACCAGAGTTAACAGCTTCTTTTGTTTCGAATGTTTTTGTTTCAGTTGTGCAGGATCCCAAAGGAAAACCAACTACTGCAGCAACCGCTACATCTGTCTTTTTAAGGACTTTAGAGCATAGGTCAACATAACTTGTATTAACACAAACAGCAGCAAATTTGTGTTCCGCTGCTTCTTCACACAATTCTTTGATTTTTTTTCTTGTGGCAAATGGCTTGAGATTAGTATGATCGATCAAACCTGCCATCTCATCTACTGAAACCTTCTTAGAATACACAAAATGATGAAAGAGTAAAAATACAAAAACATTCCGACTGTTAGGTGGATATTCGGAAACTATAATCAAGTTTTATGGGTAAAATGTATAAGATGCCAAAATATTTAAAATCGTTTCTTCTCAATCGGACAAAGAATAGAAAAGAAGAGGTTAGAATTAATGAAAATTACTAAGGGTACGTTGTTAACTTTTGCTATACTTGCTATTATTAGTGTGTCATTATTCCCCATATTTGGTGTAGGTCAAGAAAATCAAGTATCAAACCATAATGACAGCTTACAGAACATCAATGAAAATCCCATTGTTCAAGTTAGAGATGCCATTTATACTGGTGGTGATTATTATGATTATGGGTTAAATGCAACTGCTAAATTCAACAGAACAGTTAACTTTGAGCATTTTGGTGTCGTATCCATTATAGATTCGATTGAAGTAAATGTTATTGGAAATGTTAATTTGACATATTTCAATTATACATTGCCTAATTTAAATACAGGAAATATAACTTTCATCAGCTTCCGTGTAGCAAATAACTCACTTGAGGATGTCGTATACAAAAACGCAACTCGAACCTATACCTTTAGTAGTTTAATAAATTACACAACTTATCAGGTTCCATTTTATGAAAACAGAACCGAAATTGGTATGGGTGATATATATTATATTAGTGTCTACATTGAATTAGCACAACCTTTTATTTATTCTATTAGAGATAAAGAACAGTTATTGCATTTCTCTGAACTTTTCTATCCTCTCATTAACAACATTCCAATCATTAGTAACAGCTCGGTTGAGGTGAATAAACAAGGTAACGACCTTTTTGTTGATGATGCAGAGTTTCGAATAACTCCAAACAATTCAACAGAAAATCTCATCTTACTAAGTTTACCAAATCAAGATAGATTAGAATGGACCAATGTTACAAGACATCCTTTCAACTACAGTCAATCATATGATGATGACTTACTCATGAACGTTTATGTCTCGTCTGTGAGCACAGCTGCAGCAGTAGAAGAAGCTACTAACACAATTTTGTTTAAAGCAAGTTATGTTCATCGCACAGTAGAAATTGATCCTTATGGTCTGGCTATAGTAACTGAAGAACAGAATCTTGTTTTCCTAGGACCAGCTTGGCCAGAGGATTCTTCTCTGATTCTTACTAAACTATTCGGTTTAAATGCGTTTACTATAGTTCTTCCTGCGAATGCAACAGTCCTAGCATTAGACGATACTATTGGAGGATTGGATTTATTGTATCAATTAGATGAAAGTGGATTCTTTGAAAGAGGGTCCTATAATTTACGTGATAGTATCTATCCGGGACTCCAAGGTTTGGTAATATTCCCACGTTCTCCTCTCTTCCACGGAGATGAGATGACTTTCACAATTAAATATAAAGTTCCGTTGGATGTATTCTTATCTAGAGAACAATCAACCACCAATTACAAATTAAGACTCAGTCCATGCTCCATTATTAATTGGACGGTGGATGAGTTAAAACTGGATATAATCTTACCTAAAGGTGCAGTATTCCGTTCTTACAGTTATTTTAGTCCTGATCCATATCAGGAATTCTCTTTAGGTTATGATAGAACTTTTGATTTTAGCAGTCTTGGTTTCAAAAGAACTCTTCACTTTTCTACAAATGTATTTTCGGGAAGTGATAACGCTCCTATTGAAATACTTTTTACTTACAATAGAGTAAATCTTTGGATTACATATTTCTTCCAGATAATAACAGTTGGTATAATTTTTGCTCTCTATCTAGGAATCAGATATTCTACAAAGGCAGCAAAGGAAATTGCTAGTGAAGAGGAGAAAGACTTCATTCCTGTTGATGAAATTGAAGAGTTTGTTAAACAATACGAAGAGGTTTTGGCACTTAGAGAAAGATTGCGTGAAACTAGAGCAAAAATAGCTTCTAAGAAACTAAAGGCAAGGCAAGGAAAAGAAATTCAAACACAACTGCAAAAACGCTTACGTTCTGAAGAAGAAGCTTTGAAACAAACAAAACAAAATCTTATCCAACAAGGTGGAAGATACAAAGAATCCGTTCAAAAAGTTGAGATAGCTGAACGAAAACTCATAGAAGAGAGAAGAAATCTAAGAGCACTTCAGCAAGAATACAGAGAGAAGAAAAGCATGACTAAAGAATCCTATGTTAAACTATTCAGAGAGAGACAACAAACAATTGAAAAACTAAAGAATGAAATCGATGGAATTCTTGTAACCCTAAGAATGCTTTTAGAACCTTAATTTTTCAACTATTTCTCTTTTCTTTATTTTTTATTCCTTTTTTCCACTAGACACTCTAACAATATTTATAAGAAAATGAATCGAAGTTTCTTTAACAATTAACTGAGTGTAAACATGCATCTTGAAAGTGTTATTGAAAGTGCCGAAGTCATAAAGAAAGAGGTTCCTGGATTATCTGATGTCGCTAAAGAACTAGCAAGAGTTCTAAAGAAGGGAAGATTCTTTCTGAATAAGCTGTTTGATATCTGTAGTAGAGAGAGCCTAAATATAGATTTAAGTCCAGAAGAACAGAACGAGATTTCATTGAAAGTTGCGTTAGTAACAGATCCAGATCAAGTTTTTCAATATGCACGTGTTGTTCAACTAGTTTTTCAGCTGAACTATTTTACTAAATGCTATGAGAAAGCAATAGGACATGGAAAACTTTCTGATTCTGTGGATAAAGAGGCAAGAACAATCTTAGAGGAAATTGACAATTTTAGGAAGTTAGTAGAAAAAGAGTATGTTGCAAGCATTTAAGATATAAGAGTCTCTCGTAAATACAATCTTAACAATCAAGAGCAAACTGAACTTTTGTTATAAAATCAGTGGGTTATTGGAATGCTTAATGAGAAAGAAAAAGAGAAATATAATAGACAAACAATAATACCAAACTTTGGTCAAGAGGGGCAAATAAAGCTAAAAAATAGCAAAGTATTAGTTATAGGCTTAGGGGGGCTAGGTTCAGCTGTCTTACATTATCTAGTGTGTGCTGGAGTTGGATATATTGGAATAGTAGACAAAGATAAAGTAGAGTTATCCAATTTGAATAGACAAATTCTTCATTATGAAACTAGTGTTGGTAAGAACAAAACTACTTCAGCCAAAGATAAAATGAATCAACTAAATCGGAACGTAATAATTGAGGAATTTAATCTAATGCTAGATGAGGAGAATATTGAATCTATACTATCCGGATATGATTTTATAATAGAAGCTAGTGATAATTTCGAAACTAAATTTTTAGTAAATGATACTTGTGTAAAAATAGGAATTCCGTTTGTAATTGGGGGAGTTCATCAATTCGAAGGGCAGATAATTACTGTAATTCCCAAAATTTCAGCTTGTTATCGTTGTGTTTTCAAAGAGATACCTGAAAGAGGATCTTATCCTACAACATCTGAGGAAGGAATAATGGGAACAACAGCAGGTCTTTTTGGAATTGTTGAAGCAAACGAAGCCATTAAATTTCTCGTTTTCAAGGATTATGATAAATTGTTAGTTAACAAGATGTTGTATATAGATTTACAATACAATACTTTTGACACTTTCCAAGTAGATAGGGATGAAACTTGTAGTATCTGCTCAGAAAATCATAATAAATGAAATCTATAAATCCAAGTTTTCGAAACGAATTCTGTTTTAAAAGAATGTTTTAAAATCTTTAAATATTTCAATGGATGAAGAGGATGAAACATATACCTATTGATGAAGATGAAGAAATAGAAAATCCTTATACTTCCACTCCTGTGAGGAGGATTATTGGACACCATACCCTCGATATGCTCAGCTTTCAGAATATGTCAAACATATATATAATAATTACGCCAATTGTGGTTTTAGTAATTCTTGTTGCTATAAAGTTGGGAACTCTTGCAATTTTAATCAATAGAATGAATTTTGAACCATCATTGAATCCTGACCTAGCCATAGAATTCATGAGAATCAAAGAAAGCCTCTATTTGGGGATTCTCATTACTACTATACCTCAAATTCTGTTATGGGGGACCTTATTATATCCTCTACTCAAAATGCTGGGGGGAAAAGGAGATTATTTTAAAACATTGTCAGTATATAGTACAGCCCATATCCCTACTGTTATAGGTTCTTTCATTTTGTTGTTGATAGCTGTGGCTCAACCAATAACTGCTGTTCCTACAAATGTAGAAAATTTCAGTATTTTTGAAGCTTTTAACTATGTAACACAAGGTTATAACATAGCAAATTTCATCATAGTTCCAGTTACATCGCTTTATACTCATGTAATCGCAGGAACAGGTTTGAGTGCTGAACATAAAATGCCTCAACTGCTTGGAATAATCGTAGGAGTTATAGCAAGTATTTTAGCAATTTTGTTTTATTTCTTGGTATAATATTTCACTAAATATTCTTGATAAACACTTTTTAAAGCTTTAAATGAACAAGTATATCAGAATGAAAAAAACGAATATCTCCTTAATTGGCTGTGGTGCTGTAGCTGAATATTATCATCTCCCTGTGTTGCAGAGGATGCCAGAATTTAATATTAAATATCTAGTGGATTTAGATCAAAACAGATCTACATACTTAAAAAAACTATATAGATTAGAATCAGAGACGGTAGATGATTTAGATATTGTTTTAAAGGACGATCAAGTTGACGCAGTTTTACTTCTAACTCCCCCTAAGTTACATAAAGATCAAATTATTGAAGTGGCTAGAGCTGGAAAGCATATATTTTGTGAAAAACCATTGTCGATGAATAACAAAGAAGCTAAGGAGATTTTACAAGTTTGCAAGCAAGAAAATGTTAATCTTCTTGTAGGTTATCAAATGCGTTTTGATGGAAAATATTCCAAGATTAAAGAATTAATCTCCAAAAAGATGTTTGGAAAGATAGTTGGAGGGCACGGTTTACATTTCGCTAACGCTTTCGAGTGGCCAAGTATAACAAAGTTCCAGACTGACAGAAGTCAAGGTGGTGGTGCTTTATTCGAAATGATGCATTTTGTAGATCTTGCGACTTGGTTTTTTGGTAAAGCAATTTCATTACAATCTCAAGTTTTAACAAGAAACAAGAAATCTTCAGTAGATGACAGTGCATATCTTTCAATCAACTTTGAAAATGATGTAAATGTGTCTCTTCATATAGGTTGGAATAAATTGACTGTTAATTCTTTTACAGTTTTTGGAACTGAAGGTTATATAAGAGCACTCTCTGATACCAAAAAATTACATTTTCATGCTAAAGATCTCCTTGCTCAACCTCCTATCCTGATAAGACCTAATCATAGCATTTCCCCATTCCACGATGAATTATTGCATTTCCATAATATAGTGCAAGGAAAAGAGAAACCAATAACCACTTCTGACGAAATATTACAAAATTCGATAATCATCGAAAAATCATATGATCAACAAACAGAAAAAAGCCTTATAATCCTGGAGGAATGAAGTAATGTCCTTAGTAGTAGTTAAAACGCAGGTAGAGATATCAAATCTTGATAAGCAAATTAGTGATTCATTAAATGAACTTAATTTTAAAATTAAGGATAATGATATTATTACAATTAAACCAAACTTGTGTGATTATAGGCCATCTGAGCAAGGGGGAACAACAGAACCTCTTATTGTTGAAGCCATTATCAAATATATTCGAACCTTATCAAATTGTCCTATAAACATTGTTGAGAGTGATCACGCATTAGCAATTGCCGATGATGAATTTGAAAGAATGGGCTATTTGTACTTGGGAGAAAAATATGAGAATGTTAAACTCATTAACTTAACCAAAGAGAAACAACACAGATTATATCTTGGTGGATATTATTTTGATGAATTCTCAGCAGCAGAAGTGTTACTTAAAACAACTAAATTCATTAACGTTGCCAAACTAAAAACACATACGCAGACAAAGATTACTTGCATTCTGAAGAATCAATTTGGATTGGTGTCTAGAAGATATAAAAAACGATATCATCCATTTCTAAGTGAAGTGATTCTAGATCTCATTAGATTATTTCCCCCAACTATTTCAATCATAGATGGGTTGGTTGCTATGGAGGGTTCAGGTCCTTCTGATGGTGATCGAAAAGATTCTAAAATCCTTATTTGCGGTAATAATCCAGTAACAACTGACTGCGTTGCCGCGCAAGTCATGGGTATTAAACCCTTGACTGTACCTGCAATAAAATTAGCAAGGAAAAAGAGGCTAAGCAACCTACAGTATAATCTTGTGGGTACCATACCTAGACTGAAATTCAAACAAATGCCATGGTATTCTTATCTTATGAGACGATATGGTTTGAATTCCCATAAGAGAGCTGCAAGAAAATTTGAAAAGAAAAAAAAGAGGTCGGAGTTCTTCTCAGACGTAGCTGCAGGTTTTCTTGTTCTAAAACAAGGAAAATATTCCACTCTACAATCTGGACTTATTGATAGACAAATTTTCTTTAGAGTGTTCAAAGGGATGTTAAAACGGCCTTTTGTTAGAATGAAGCTAAAAATTAAAGGTATTTAATGAGATCTAAAATACAACAAACTTTTTTATTTCTTCTTTCTTTCTGAATCCTATGGGTAAAGAAAAGAATTATTTTATACATCCCTCCGCTTTTGTTGAGGATAATGTAACTATTGGTGATGATACTAAAGTTTGGCATCAAGTTCAAATAAGAACTGGTGCAAAAATAGGGTGTAATTGCATCTTTGGTAAATCAGTCTTTATTGATACTAATGTTACAATAGGGGACAATGTGAAGATTCAAAACCTAGTTTCTATTTATCAAGGAGTTACTATTGAAGATGATGTTTTTATTGGACCACATGTTTGCTTTACAAATGATCTTCTACCTAGAGCTAGGTCTCCTGAATGGACAATAATTAAAACATTAGTGAAGAAGGGTTCATCAATAGGGGCCAATTCTACAATAATCTGTGGTGTAACAATAGGTGAATACTCCATGATTGGTGCGGGAAGTTTAGTCTCTAAAGATGTTCAACCTTTTACTTTAGTTTTTGGCAATCCAGCGAAGTTGAGAGGGTATGCGTGCTTTTGTGGAGAAATTCTTAGAAAAACAGATGAACCCCTCCCGTCTAGTACAATTCTTCATTGTAGTGAATGTAAACGCAATGTAATGCTGTAATCATTGAAACGTTTTATTCAATAAGAAAACCTTGTTTTTTTCAATTGCTCATTGTACCTTATTTTTAATTAGCTAAATTTCTGAAGTAATCCTTATATAGAGTATCTATATGGGGGTACATCACATATAGCTCAAAGCGACTGTGTTACAAATATATAAATGTAATAACCGACAAAATAGAAAATGATTCGTTATAGATTATGTGATTTGGGGTGATCAAATGAATCTAATATCGATTAGACTTCCAAGTGAGTTCGTAGAAATTCTTGATGAAATGGTTCTGCAGGGAAAATATGCTTCAAGGTCAGAAGCAATAAGACTAGCTTTACGTGATTTTTATAGAGAGCATTACGCTTCAAAACAATCAACAGACTTCAGATTTCCTAATATGGAGTTCGCTTACAAGAATGTAATTTTTGAAGACGATTAAACTCTCTTTCTTTGCTAGATACTTGTTGGATAACTTGATATAACGCTAGATTTAACAAAGAGGGAGAGAGAAGAATATTAAACTAGCAGTAAACAATTCTTTCAAAACAATTCAGAGTAATTAGGTGAGTGATTTGGCAGATGGTGAAGAAAAAGAAGCTACTCAGAAGAGCACTTCGTCTAAGGATGAAAAAATCACTCATGATGAACAACAACATAATTTCTTCCAAGGAGTAAGATTAAGATATTCAAGGTTTATGCAAAGAACTTCAAGCAAATTGGATCCATTAACTGAAAGATTTTTACCTTTTACTTCCGTTTTTAAAAACAGATATCTGCGGTATGTAGTATCGTCAATACTAGTAGCATTTGTGGTTTATTTTTATGTAATGTACGAGATATCAAGAGGAACAGAGACTGTGAAGATACTATTCCGTGATACTAATACAAACCATCTTGTTCCCCTTGGATTAACCCTAGCTTTCATAGCAGTTCTGTATGTAACTTGGGATGATAAGTTCTTAAAGAAATACAGGAAACCTGGTTTGTACGTGGTACTTCTTACAACTATTTTCTATGTTCTAATTTTCACAGGTATTGATACATATCTCTTTGACTTGTCAATAGCAAGGTGGTTAACTAGGTTAACAGGATTAATTGTCCCCAATACCTTACATTTCTTTGGTTTAAATGTTACCAGCATAGTGTGGAACGAGGACAGGATTAATACTTTTGTAGGTTTAGGGGAACCGAGTAAAACTCCCGGTCTCTTGATTGATCCAAGATGTAGTGGGATACATTCTATGACAATTTTCATTTTCATTTTTCTGTTAATGCTATTTGAAGCAAGAAAAAGAATACATTGGAATCACAAAGCAGTGGGTGTAACCATAATTGGGATTTTAGGTACTTACCTTATGAATCTCTTAAGAATCACAATAGTCATTCTCACTTTCTACTATGGAGGAACCAGTTTAGGAGAATCAGTTCATAATATTCTGGGATACGTCCTTCTAGTTAT
>DAOVKB010000062.1:0-7193 GCA_030631995.1 archaeon
GAAAGCAGCATAGGCATTGGAGTAGCTACAAGTCTTGAAGTATTTCCCGCAGCTGATATTCTTCTTGCACCTCCACCATCTACAAAGAAAGCCTTGTTTAATATAACACCAACTTATTATGACAAATTAATCCATTATGTAGTTAGAGGAGACGCTATAGAAACACTGCCTCAGCTTGTAGAATCCATCAAAATATGACAATTTAACAATTATCTATATACTTGTTTTCCTTTAATAGTATCAGAAACCTTAAAGAATTCAGTTTAATAATCTTATAACGTAGGAATGATTAGAATGTTTAGCGAAGAATACGAGCGCAAAGAAGAAGAAGAGATAAAAGAGGAAAAAAGCTCTTTTCAATCAGAACTTCTAGATGCTATTGAAGATCAAAGCGAAGAAGTTGAAGAAGAGGAAGAGGAAATTCATACCCAAGCAAGAACGCAAGTCGAACAAGAAGAGGAAATCCAAGAAGAATTCGAAGATGAATATAAAGAAAACAGAGCTGAAGAAGATAAGAAAACTTCTAATAAAGCTGATGAAGCATTACCTGCAGAAGATGAGAAAAAGAAGAAAGAGCAAATCAGCTATTCTCATATTGTTGTAGATCTTTGGAGAACTAAAATGCATAGAGAAGAATGGGGTATAAGACTAGATGCTCAGAGAGCTCAAAAAGACAGACAATGGACTCGAGATATGGACTTGATTGGTCACGTACAAATAAATGGAGAAGAATATGGAAATTTAGCATTGCGAGAGAAATTATGGAAAGGGAAAGATCCATTGGAAAGAAGATTTGTAATGAAAATGTTCTCACCTAGTGGGTACTGGAGAGCCAGCATTGAAAGATTGCAAGGAGAAAGTTTTGGTATGTCTCATGCTACCAAAGAACCTTGTCCTGTGTATATCTGTATTTTTAAACATACTCGTAATCTATTCAGAATCAAACGTTTAGCTCATTATCCTCGTTTTCAAGGACAGGTTTTCGGTTTCAGCTACCTAGATGAGAATGATATATTCAAATCTTTTGTTCTAGATGATAAAAGATTAACATTTGGTTCAGATTGGATGGTAAAAGATATTCACAATAATGTAATTGCTAAGATAAATGGTAAATTCGCGAATCTTGGTGGAAAATTCATTATAGATATATTTGATGAAAAATTAGCAGTTGATAAAACATTTTTCAATATGCTTATACTTTTCAGCTCTACTTTGAGATTTCTTAGAGATGTCAAGAAAAACATAAAGAAATCGCTTAAAGAGTTGAAAAACTCAGATACTGAAGTTAAATTAGATGATAGCGAGTCTAACCTATACCTAAATCCAAGAAAACTATCTATCTAAACTCTTTTTCCTTTATTTTCTTTAATACAAGTAGGTTTTTTATATCTAAATATGGTTATTTGAATGAAGGAAGAGTAGATGAAACAGGATATCAAGATTCGTTTTGGTTTGGCTTTTGACTTAATAATCGAGACAGAAAGAAAAATAGATGATTTCGATTTGCTAAAACATATAAAAGCTAATCCAAAGAAAGAAAATGAATATCGGGCTCCGCCTCATAAATATGATTTGATTTTCAATATGTTTGAACACAAGGGATACGAAGTTAAATCACTTGTTCTTGAAGATTCTTCGTTATCTGAGGATTACAAAATCAGATTTAAAGCAAAACTCAACCTTCGTGACTATCAGAATGAAGCTATAAACCAGTTCATTAGTAATAAAGGACGAGGAGTTGTAATCTTACCGACAGCAGCTGGAAAAACTCTCATCGGTCTAAAAGCAATAGAAGAACTAGGAGAGAAAACGGTAATTGTTGTTCCAACAAAGAATCTGTTATATCAATGGATAGATCACATTTCAAAATACACATCTCTCACAAGAGATATGATCGGTCAATTGGGAGATCAAGTAAAAGAAATCAAGGAAATAACTGTTACAACATATGATAGTGCGAGATTGAACATTAATCTGTTAAGAAAAACCTTCAATCTACTAATCTTCGATGAAGCTCATCATGGAGCTGCCAAAGAAACGCTAAAAGTTCTAGAGGGGCTACCTGCTAGATTTAGACTGGGATTAACTGCAACCCCTGATAGATCAGACAAAGGTGAAGAACTTCTTTTCAAGCTAATCGGAAAGCCAATAATTGTTGCTAAGGTTTCAGATCTAGCTAGAAATGGATATGTTGCTAATTATAAACTGAAAAGTGTAAAAGTACCATTAGACGAAGAAGAAAGGATTCTTTATGATGAATATATGGAAATTTACAGAGGATACCTTCGAAGAAGAAAAATACAAATTAAAACACCGCAAGATTATGAACGTTACTTAATTTTCAGAGTTAATCAAGATTCTGAAGCAAAAGCAGCATTAGATGCACATAGAAAAGCTAGAACATTAGTTTTTTCTTCTAAAGCAAAGCTAAGAAAAATAGAAGGTATACTTCAAGAACATCAAAATGATAAAATTATAATTTTCTCTGAATTTAATAATATGGTATATCAAATCAGTAGAAATCACCTTATACCAGCAATAACACATGAAACTAAAAGCTTAGAGAGGGAAGATATTCTTAGTAAATTCAGTAAGGGAAAATACTCAAAAATAGTTACGGGTAAAGTGCTAGATGAAGGATGGGACTGTGGTTCTGTTAATGTAGGAGTTATAGTGAGCGGTACAGGTCAAGCTAGGCAATTCATTCAGAGGCTGGGGAGGATATTAAGACCAAAAGAGGGAGAAGCTATTTTGTATGAATTAGTATCTCCTGAGACTCTTGAAGCTGGAACAGTAAAACGAAGAAGAAAATCGGAGGTTTTATAATGAGAATTTCGCTTTCCGAATTTGATTTTAAAATTACTGGAACTGGCTCAAAAGCAGTTTTTAATCCCCTCTATCTTCAGATAGAAGAAAGCAAGAAAGTTCAAACATTCATAGATTTTCTTGAAGAAAATCTTGGAAAGGTTAAATCAGATATTCCATTTGAGATTCTTTGGAGTTTATTTCCATCAGAAAAAATTGCCAAATCATTATTAGTTTCTGCTTCAAGATATTATTCATTTTTTTCTCAAACAACTGTTGACATATTTGGAGAAACTAAAAGAGAGACAAGAGATTCGAAATCAGAAGATATAGCATCCTTCCTTTCCTCATCAGGAGCTGAAAGAATAGTTTTGCATGATTTAACACCAGCTCAAATTAGAGCAAGAATCTTTGAAATAGTAAATAGAGATTCCAAAGGATTTGTAACTCTCTCTGAAAGAGATGAAATAATAAAATTACTCAAACGCGAACTAGCAATTCCTAGGAACAATTTTGATTCTCTCATGTTCTTAGATATTGAATCGGAAAAAATTCTACAAAAGAATGAATCAGTTGAAACTCATAGATTGATTAGTTATTTCAATCTTGATACTATTGAAACAACGCTTTGTTTCAGTATAAGTTTCAATATTCTTCTTAAGAAGTTGCCAGGATATTTAGGAAAGAATCTTATATTTATCTCTAAGAGAAATTATGTTTTTACAGACATCTCTCTTGATGAAGACGGATATAGTATCTCTATTGAACAACCTTTGGAATTGTTTCGAGAGAAGGGAGGATGGGGGAAGAACATTGCCAATGTTGCTATGTATGTAATCAGATCATCGTTGCGTGATAAAATAGGATTTCAGCTTCAAGCTATAGTGAAACCAAGAAACCGAAAAGCACTTTACTTTTTAAGGTCAGACAATCTACCTCTTCTACCTACTTTCAAAGCTGATGATGAAGACTCTTTCAAACCTGAAATAGATTCCAAGGTGGAAGAAAAATTCCTTAGAACTTGGAAAAACTTTCATGGTTGGAAAGCAATTCCTGAACCAGAAGCAATTATTATAGGAAAGAAAATGTATGTCCCTGATTTCTTATTGGAAAGAAGTGGAAAAAGCATTTTTCTTGAGATTGTGGGATTTTACACCTTAAAATATATCCAGAAAAAGAAGAACCAGATGAAGGAACTAGCAAAACAGGAATTACCTATAATTTACTTAGTAGATGAGGAATTAAAAACGCACTTTACAGATGTGAGAGATGTAAATATCTTGTATTATTCAAGTGCTCAAATTCCAAATAATATACTGCTCAAATTACTGGAAGAGAATTTCTCAGATTTCGAAGAAAGATTCCCAATTTTTGTTAAAGGGATTGAACTAATTAGCAATGAAATCGTTGAACAATCCTCAACATTATCTTTACAAGATATTCAAAGAAGATTGAAAGCTTATTCACCTGAAGAAGCAATAAAAATATTACAAGCTCCTGAAATAGAAAACATTCTAAAGCAAAAATCAATAGAATTCATCTCGAGTTTTGGACTGGTAACCAATGAAATAATCAAAAACGTAGAAGAGTTTCTCAAAGAAAACCGGAAAATTCCTCTAGATACGCTAAAGGAGCAATTTCCAGAAATTAAAGAATCCTTAATCTCAATATGTCAAAGCATAGGTTGCAGCGTTAAGTGGAAGTCTATTGATGAAGTTGAGATTATTTTTGCGAATTAAGATTAAAAACTTAAAAAGAGCAAAAAATGCGAAACATTCTTTTAATGTAAATAGTCCTGTTTAGAATGATGCAGAATAAAGTAGCTATCATTGGCGGCTCAGGAGTTTATGATTTATTTAAGAAAGCAGAAAATATTTCTTTAAAGACACCATATGGAAAAGTGGATAATATAGTTAAAGCTAAACATGGTAAAAAAGAGATCTACTTTCTTCCTAGACATGGACCAAAACACTCAGTTCCCCCTCATTTGATAAACTATAGTGCTAATATTTATGCTCTCTACAAACTTGGCGTTAAACAGATTTTTGCTACTAATGCCGTAGGTTCAATTGATTTAGGCATAAATCCTGGAGAGTTTGTGGTTCCAGATCAGATAATTGATATGACTAAAAGCAGACAACTCACTTTCTTTGATGGTACAGCAGGTTTTAGTTTCGATGATAAAACAAAAAGAGATGGAGTTGTTCATCTAGATTATACTGAACCATATTGTCCAAATTTAAGAAATATGTATGTCAAAGCAGTAGAAGACATAGGAGAAATGGTTTACACTAAAGGAGTTCATGTTTGTTCAGAAGGCCCAAGATTCGAAACTCCAGCTGAAATCATTATGTATCAGAAATTGGGAGGAACAGTTGTTGGAATGACTACAGTTCCTGAATCAATTCTAGCAAGAGAACTGAAGATGTGTTATGCTACCTTGTGTTTGATTACAAATTATGGTTCAGGTTTGCAAGAGAAAGTTTCGCACGAAGAGGTAGTGGAACTTTTCAAGCACAAAACCAAACAAATCAAAGAAATTATGAAGAAAATTATTGCAACAAAAGCTGTTCCATTAGACTGCAAATGCAATGTCTGAAAAAATCAATCCACTAGAAAATAACATCTTACGTAGAATTGAATAAGAGAGCCTATTGTTTAAATTTCTTTTTGAACAGCTGATAAAAAGCTTTATAAACAATCTTTTTTTTATTCGTTCAATATATAAAGGATGAGATGGGAAATGGCACCAAAAATTGATTATGGTATAGTTATTCAAAATGTTGTAGCAAGTATTAATCTTTTTACAACAATCGATCTTGTTACTGCGTATCAAACTCTTATTGATGATGATGATTTATTCGTCAGTTATAATCCTGAGACTTTTCCTGGATTGATTCTAAAAATAAAAAAACCCAAGATTTCAAGTCTCGTCTTCAGTTCTGGAAAACTTGTTCTAACTGGAGCAAAATCCACTCAAATGGTACATGAAGGAGTTCAACAGATGATCAAAATTCTAAAAACTGTTGGAACAAAAATAACTGAAGAACCTGAGATTATAGTACAGAATATTGTTGCTTCTGGACATTTCAATCATCGAACAATTAATCTTGAACTTGCAGCTTTATGGCTTGAACACTCAATGTATGAACCTGAACAGTTCCCAGGTCTAATCTACCGTCTTGCAGTACCAAAAACAGTTCTTCTGTTGTTCCAATCAGGGAATCTAGTCTGTACAGGTGCAAAAACTGAAGAGCAAGTTAGACAAGCAGTCGAAAATACTTACATTACTCTAGATGAAATCAACGCGTTTGATTTCTAATCTCACTCTTTTTATTTTTCATTTTTTCAATGATTTAGTTTACCTTAGATAATGCTTGATCAATGTCTTCTATAAGATCATCTACGTCCTCTAATCCTACTGAAAGTCTAATCATGGTATCTGGAATACCCAGTTTATCTCTTTCTTCTTGAGTTAGTTGTTGATGTGTAGAGAATGCAGGATGGGTAGCAAGAGTAACAGATGTACCCAAATGCCCTGCATGGATGATGAGATTAAAGGCATCAATAACGTTTTTTGCATCTTCAAGTTCTCCTTTTGTTACAAAAGATAGCAAGGCACTAAACCCTTTCATTTGTTTCTTAGCTAGTTCATGTTGAGGATGACTTTTGAGTCCAGGATAATTAACTGAAAGAACTTTAGAGTGATCTTCAAAAAACTCTGCTACAGCTTGAGCATTTTCACTATGTTTCTTCATTCTCAGCCCTAATGTTTCCACACCGAGTAACAACAACCAACTATTGAATGGACTTATGGATGGTCCTATATTTCTATATTCTGTTTTTCGGAGATGATTTATGTATTCAGTAGATCCTGTAATCGCACCCGAGATACAAGTGGAATTCCCACTCAGAAATTTAGTTCCTGAATGAACCATAATATCAGCACCCATCTTTGCAGGTTGTTGAAGAGCAGGTGAACCTATTGTATTGTCAACAACCAAAGGGATACTATAATCATGTGCAAGCTTTGCTAATGCGTCTATATCACCTATGAACAGGTTGGGATTCGAAGGAGTTTCCACAAACAAGAATTTAGTTCGTTTTGTAATTGCTTCTGCCCAATTATCTAATACTTCAGGTTTAGAAACTCGAATTGGATTCATACCGAATTTTGGAAAAGTAACGTTAAATAACTGATTTGTACCACCGTAGGTTGTGCCAGATGTGACAAAAGCATCTCCATTTTCAAGCAACCCAATACAAGCGATAAATTCTGCAGCCATTCCTGATGATGTTAATAATCCTTTTTCAGTCAGTTCCAAAGCTGCAAGACGATCCTCAAAGATCTTATTTGTTGGATTATCCATTCTTCCATAAGTAAAACC
>DAOVKB010000036.1:0-11091 GCA_030631995.1 archaeon
GTGTTTCTACCTATTTCTCTAATTGATTCAATTCTTGTTCTAATGCTTATTCCTTTGTTATTGATTAAGGATATACTGTTCTCTCTTGTTGGTTTCTTAGGTACTACCAACATTGAAGCGACATTACCATTTCTTTCTCCTGTTTTGATATCAATAACCCCCCTAGCACCTCGATGGGTAAAACGATATTCTGTACAAGCTGTTCTTTTTCCATATCCCATTTCTGTAACAGTTAGAATTGAACAATCATTAAGCAAAGCGTCAGGAATTGGAACACCACCAATTACTTCATCATTTGGTTTCTTGAATCTCATTCCTTTAACTCCACGAGTAGCTCTACCCATTGGACGAACTTCCTTTTCAAAGAAATGAGCAGTCAACCCTAACTTTGTTGCTAGGTAGATGTGATCTTCACCTGTAGTAACGAATGAGTCAACCACTTTGTCCCCCTCATCTATTTTTATAGCAATGATTCCTGTCTTTCGAACATTCGAAAAAGCAGATAAACTAGTCTTCTTTACAATTCCATTTGCTGTGACGAAAAAGAGGAAAAGACCTTTGTCAAATGAATCTCGTTCAACAGGAACTATTTTTACAACAGAGGAATCGACGGGTAAAATTGTTTTCCAGGGACTACCTCTTGCATTTCTTCTTTTAGCCTCTGGTAACTCAAATGCGGGAGTTGAATGAACTTTTCCATTTTCTGTAATCAAAAGTAGCGTACTTTTATTTAATGTAACAAGCATGTCATATAATGAATCATTTTCTCGAAAAGTGACAGCAGTCATCCCTTTCCCTCCTCTCCTTTGAGTTCTGAAATTCTTAATCTCAATAGATCTAACATAGCCTTGTTTTGTTGTTGTTATCAGAAGATGTCTATCATGAAGCATCTCGTAAATATCAGCATCTAGAGGAATATCAGATTTAAACTGGATTTTTGTTCTTCTTTCATCTCCATACTTTTCTTTGATTTCTAGAAGTTCTTTCTTAATAATTTTCATTCTCTTCTTCTTATGAACCAAGAGATCTCTATACTTTACGATTTTCTTCTCTATCTCGTTCTTTTCAGAAACAACTGCTTCAACTTCCATTTTTGCGAGTCGGGCAAGCTGCATTGCCAATATTGCTTTAGCTTGTGCCTCATTTAGTTTGAATTTTTTCATTAATTTTTCTTGAGCATCAGCACGATCGTCTGATTTTCTTATGAGTGCAATAACAGCATCAATGTTCTGAAGTGCAATGTATAATCCTTCTAAAATATTTAGACGCATTAATGCCTTGTTAAGATTGTGTTGAATTGTTTTTCTTACCACATATTCTCTGTGTTCCAAAAATATCGTTATAGATCGTTTTAGATTTAATAAAAGTGGTCTTCCTCTTGCAAAAGCCATGTTCTTAGCATAAAATGGTTTTTCCAATTGAGTGTTTTTAAATAATTGACCAATGATAACTTTAACACCTTTTTCATGAGAATAATCTTGATGAACATCTATTTCAATTCGAATCTTATCCTTTGATAGGTCTCTAGCATCAGTAATTCCTCTTACTTTCTTGGATGAAATTAAACTGTGCAGTTCTTCCATTAATGTGCTTTTATTAGTTAAATATGGTAGTTCTTGGACTATGATAGTTGCTTCTTCTTTAGTTTCTGTAGCTTCCTTGACATCAATTTTAGCTCTTAGAATTATTGGTCCTTTTCCAGTACTAGCATATTTACACATTGTTCTACCATTGACAATCACCCCACCTGTTGGAAAATCAGGACCTTTAACAATCTTAGCTAATTCTTCAACAGGAGTATCTGAATCACCAATCAATTTAACTGTTGCATCTATCATTTCGGAAAGATTATGTGGGGGAATGTTTGAACTTAAACCAACTGCAATACCTGATGTGCCGTTTACAAAGAGCAAAGGAATCTTAATTGGTAAAACTGTTGGTTCAATTTCTTCCCCATCAAAATTTTCTTGGAATTTGACTATTTCAGGTATAACATCTTGTAATAATTCAGCAGAAATTTTTGCTAATCTTGCTTCTGTATAACGCATTGCTGCAGGGGGATATCCATCAATAGAACCAAAATTACCTTGACCATCCACAACAGGATATCGAAGCGAAAAAGGTTGAGCTAATCTCACAAGAGTTTCATAAACACCACCTGCATGCGGATGATATTTTCCTGTAACCTCTCCAACAATTCTCGCACATTTTTTATGCGGGGTTCCATAAGTTAATCTCATTTGATGCATCGCCCAAAGGATTCTTCTATGAACTGGTTTGAGTCCGTCTCGTGCATCTGGTATAGCTCTTTCACTTATAACATAATGTGCATAGTCAGCATAAGCTTCTTCCAATGTTTTCGCAAGGGATTCGCGATGGATTATTTCCTTCGATTCATTGCTTGTAATTTCTATCAACTCCAAATTATTACTAAAGTTCCAATTCATCAGGTGTTTCTTCACCTGAAATCTCGATATCGATCAATTCTTCCTCTGTAATTTCTACATCCTCCACTTCCTCAACGTAGTCAACACCATATTCTTTTTTATATTCAGCGGCATCAATGCTAAAAACCTCCTCCATTATGAATTTCTTACGGAATGTCACATCACTACCCATAAGTTGTTCGAATCTTTGATCAGCTAATGCTGCATCATCTATCTTCAATTGAATTAGATATCTACTGTCTGGTCTAATTGCAGTTACTTCCAACTGTTCTGCATTCATCTCCCCTAATCCCTTATATCTCTGTACTTTGATGTTAGATGGATCTATCCCCTTTGCAACCAGTTTGGAAATTATTGCTTCTCTCTCGTCCTCTGTATAACAATACTCATGATTCTCATGTTTCAAAAGCTTTGATTTACCTCTCGACAGATAAATTCTGAATAGTGGGGGTTTTGCCACATATATTTTACCTATTCCAATTAGATCCTTCATGTATTTATAAAATAATGTTAGGAGTAAAGTCATTATATGTGCTCCATCAACATCAGCATCTGTAAGTATCACAATTTTACCATATCTACATTTTTCAATCTCAAAATCATCTCCAATCCCTGTTCCTATTGCCATAATTATACTTTGAATTTCCTTATTGCTTATAGCTTTAACGAGTCTTGATTTGAAAACATTCAATACCTTACCTTTCAGGAACAATATTTCTTGAAATTGAGTGTCTCTTGCCTTAACTGCTGTTCCTCCTGCTGATGGTCCTTCTACTAAGAACAGTTCTCTTTTTTCTGGATCAGTTTCTCTGCTTTCTACTAATCTTCCTGGTAAACCCATTCTTTTATCTTTCATACGAACTAATTCTCTAGCTTTTCTTGCAGCTACTCTTGCTTGTTTTGCATCAACAGCCTTATCTAGAATATTTCTTGCTGTTTTCGTGTTTATAGTAAGATACTCTTTGAACCTGTCTGTAAGAATCCTCTGAACAATACCCTCAACATCACTATTACCAAGTTTAGTTTTTGTTTGTCCTTCAAATTGAGGTTCTGGGTGTTTAATACTTATTATAGAGATTAATCCTTCTCTGACATCCTCACCTCGTAAATTATCATCCTTTGCGGAAAGTATGTTCTTACTTCTTCCATAATCGTTTAAGGCTCTGGTTAATCCTGATTTGAAACCAGTGATATGGGTTCCTCCTTCAGAAGTGTAAATCCCATTAACAAACCCCATAATAACTTCATTATATCCCTCAGTATATAGAATACTAATCTCACAAATAACGCCCTCAACTGTTTTTTCAAAATGAAAAACCTCTTCTGGTTTATCAAAAATGCTTCTCTTTCCTCTGGTTAGATCTAAAACAAATTGCTTTATTCCTCCTTCAAAAAGAAATTCTTGTCTTTTAGCAGGTTCCCATCTCTCATCAGTAATTGAAAATCGAAGGTTTTTATTTAAATATGCCATTTCTTTGATTCTGCGAGAAATAACATCATAAGTGAAAACTGTAGATTGAAATATCTCTGGATCTGGTTCAAAGTAAATATAAGTTCCTGTTTCGGGAGTTCCATGAAATGGTCGTTCAACAACTTCTGTTGTTGGTTTTCCTTTTCCATATTCTTGTATATACTCTTTATCTTTGTCATAGATTTTTACGACTAGTTTATCTGAAAGAGCATTTACACAAGATAATCCAACTCCATGTAATCCTCCAGAAACTTTGTAAGCTGCCTTATCGAATTTTCCACCTGAATGTAATTTGGTGAATATTACTTCCAAGGTGTTTAAATCAAACTTTTTATGTTTTCCAACGGGGATGCCTCTCCCATCATCCAAAATGGAAATACCTTTGTCTCTGTGTATAACAATTTGAACGTTCTCACATTCACCAGCCATATATTCGTCAACTGAATTATCTATAACTTCCCAAACAAGGTGGTGCAACCCTTCTTCGCCTGTTGTACCAATGTACATAGCTGGTCTTTTTCGAATACCTTCAGTTCCCTCCAGAACTTTTATTGATTCAACATCATACGTTGATTCACTGTTAGTTTTATCATTCATAGTTATCACTAAATAATGTTATATTATAGTCTGTAATTTTAGGACCAGAACTCCTTGGTTTTACGATTTAAGTCGGGATATTTTTAAAGCTTTAACTACTAAAAAAATAATAAGTTTATCATTTAAAAATAAATTGGTATACACGATAATAGGCACTAAAACAGCGAGAAATAAAACATTCTTGTATTTAATTAATTGAAAAGTTTAGTAAAGGGTAAGAAATAAGCAAATCAAGGTGTGATTCTAGTGCCACTTTTACCTTGTATAGCTGAATTTGCATTCTCTGAATTAGTGATGACAGCCCTACCCTGTGTTTGTATAACAAATGAAATACATGCTTCAATTTTAGAACCCCTACTCTCTTTAATGAGATGACCTTCATTGAAGGATCATATTGCCTCCCAAAACTATATTGTAAGATTATCTTTCATAACAGCATCGATGATTAAAGCGGTTTTATCAAACATATCAGTGCTTTTTCTATTGATAAAGCAAAAGTTCTTGCTATGTAAAAATTATTCAATTATCTGTGGTACTGATTTGATAACTTTGCCTTTTAGTGTGCTTCTTGAATTACCTATGACTTGCACACTCACTCTATCCCCTAGATTACCCTCAGTTAGAATCAATGGTTTGTAATAGATATTTCTTGCAAATTTATTTCCTGTTGTTATTTCTTTAAGAATAATTACACTACCTTTCCAATCAGACCACTTTTCATTTCTAAGTTTTTGAATTTCATGTACTTTTTCTGATAAATACTTACTGCGCTTCTTCTTAATATCAGAGGGTATTTTGTTTGGAAAACTGGATGATGCTGCAAAGGGTCTATCTCCGTATTTTGATACATTAACTATATCAAATAGATTTTTTTCTAAACACTGAACCGTTAAATCAAAATCAAAATTGGTTTCTCCAGGAAAACCTACAATAATATCAGTGGATAAGGTGATGTCTGGAAGTTCATTTCTTATTTTTCGCATCAAATGGTTAAAAGCTTCTATGGTATAAGTTCTTTTCATAGATTCCAAAATCTTATCTGATCCACTTTGAACAGGAATATGAAGGAATCTATAAAGCCTTTCATCTCTTCTCATAAGTTCTAATATTCCGTCTATAATCTCACTTGCATAAGTAGGATTCATCATTCCAATTCTTATCTGAAAATCCCCTTCTATTTCAAGGATTTTTTCTAATAATTCAGGTAAAGTTGCACAATTATCTCTACCATAAACTGCAGTATCTTGTGAAGTAATGTAAAATTCTTTCGCACCCATCTTTACAGCTTTCTTAACATAATTAATAATGGATTTTACTGGATAGCTTGTTAACCATCCTCTTGCATATTTTACAGTACAGTATGTACAACTTCCCAGGCAGCCTTGAGAAATTGGAACAATAGTTGTAAGTGGTAGCTCAAGTAAGAAAACGGGCTCTTCAGGTAATTTTGCCATCTGATAGGCTTCTCCGTTAGTAAGCTGGAGAGGCACATATTTTAGAATTGATTTCCCAATATTAGGGGGAGTTAGAATCGCATCAGGGCATGCTTTTTTTATTCTATCCGGGTTGATTTTAGGTAAACATCCTGTAACAATTATGTCTGCATCAGTCATGCTGGAATCATAAATAAATTGTATCACTTTATCTTCAGTGGGTGTTTTAACTGCGCAAGTATTGATTATGATGACATCAGCTTTATACTTATCATCGACTTCTTCTCCTCTTGATTGAAGAAGAATCTGACGGATATTCTCGCCCTCTCCCTGATTTTGAGTGCAACCGAAGTTCTTCAGATAGAATCGAAATGTTAAGGATTCACCCATTATGAAAAACGTAACTCTTTACTTAAAAAAGGCATTGTTCATTGACAATTTTGCATCCATTAAAATATTATTTTTTCATTAATATATATAGTTTATATAATAATAACAGAAACATTTTTGGATACAACAATAAGTAAATAACATACACTTCTTCCGTGAAAAAAATGAGTGAATTCATTCCACAACCCCTAATCCAATTGTACATTGTTGATTTTGTTGAAGGTAGATTAGAAAAAGAAGGTGATGAACAATATAGATGGGTTTTAATCACCAAAAATGGGGAGAAAGTTTACAAAATTAGAATCAATGGCACAATAGTTGCTAAATATTATAGTGAGGGAGATAAAGAGAAAAAAACTTACGCTAACTTCACATTGGATGATGGATCAGATACCATAAGAGTAAAAGCTTGGGAAGAACAAGCAGAAATCCTAAGAGGGTTTGAAATAGGAGAAGAAGTAGAAGTAATGGGAAGACCAAGACATAGTGATGATGAAATGTATCTCCTCCCAGATGAAATTCTGAAAATAGATGATTTCAATAAATCATTATACTTACGAACAAAGAAAATAAAAAGATATGCAAAAAAGAACTATGAACTTCCAACAGAGGAGCAGATTATCAAGGCACATGACATGGCACAAATGGAGTCTGTATGGTCAATCATTATGGAAACTGAGGAAGGAGTAGAACTTGACTATATAATAACAAAATCAAAATTAGACAGAGCGATTGTAGAATCAGTTATTCAAGATTTAATTAAGAAAGGAGATATCTACGAACCAACCTCTTTGAAATATAGGAAAATATAAACTAACATATTTAGATTTCCAGAAAATGAGAGTTTACTATTTCAATTAGTTTTTCTTTTAACTCTAAACCATTATGTGTGCTTCCAGTTTCCTCTATTGTATCTGATAATTCGTTCATACCTAAAATATACCTTATCCACAATCCAAGATCACTTGCAACTGTATTATCAGCTTCTACACGGTACATGTGATATTCAATTGAGAAATAAGGTATATAGGGAAGAATTTGGGCTAGTTCCTGTAATGAATAAGCCATTCCAAAAATCTTCTTTGGAGACTCGGGGTCTCGAAAAATAAACGGGGGACTAATAGGTTTTGCAGATTTGTTATTTTCCACTTTTATCTCCGACTTTAACATAATAAACCCCTTTAAGATTCCAAACGAGCTGAAAGAAAGTTGCTAATTTTTAAGTTTTATGTTAAAAGAATACCAGAGAAAAGTTTCGTTTAACCTCTTTTAAGTATGCAAATCGTCTTTTTGCGATTTTTGGGAAATTCATAGACTTAGAGAATATTTAAGAACTATGGGATTCCTTTATTTATCCTCTACAAAATAAAATAAGAAATAATTAGATAAGGTGTTATAATTTGGGTCTTTTAAGTCTTCTAGGAAATATTATATGGGTAATTCTTGGTGGTTTTTGGACTGCTGTAGAATGGTTTGTTGCTGGTTTAATAATGTGCATTACAATTGTAGGTATACCTTTTGGAATACAGAGTTTCAAAATAGCAGCCTTTACTTTGTGGCCTTTTGGAAGAGACATCCGACGTGGAACTGCTGGAGCAGGTAAACTACTTCTTAATCTTATATGGATTATCTTTGGTGGATGGTACATCGCATTAGGTCACCTAGCTGCTGCGCTGTTGCTAGCCATAACAATTATAGGAATACCTTTCGCTGTACAACATTTCAAATTAGCAGGAATTGCATTAGCTCCATTTGGAGCTGTAATAGTCACTTAAGTAAGAACTAGAAAAAGGAATAGGCTGATTACAATGGTTAAAGCTTTGGTATTGTATAATTCTCGTGGTGGTAACACTAAACAAGTAGCAATGAAAATTGCTGAAGGTTTGGGAACTGAATGTAGAAACAATAAGAAGATTCCAGATTTAAAAGAATATGATTTAATTATTGTTGGCTCGTGGGTCATCATGGGTCGAATCAGTTTTGCTGGTGCAAGATACTTGAGAAAATTGAAACGAAAAGGTATCGAAGGCAGGAAAGTTGCCCTATTCTTTACAAGTGGTGCTCCAGATGATATTCACCCAATGACAGAAAGGAAAGGAACCCCAAAGAAAATAAAGGAAGTAATGTTTGAAACAATGGAAAGAATCTTGACAAAAAAGAACAAGATAAACATTCTATCTGAGCGTTTCTACTGCAAAGGAGCAATTAGAATAACTAAGCATGGTGAAGTAAAAGATAATGTTGGCCATCCTACAGAGGAAGAACTAGCTCAAGCTAAGGCATTTGGAGAACAATTGAAAAATCAGTTTGAAACTTCTGGTTAACGTAAAAGACCTAGTAAAGTTTTCAGGTTCGGAATGAGTCTGAGTGTTACCCCTTCACTATGGCCGCGACGCATCGCAGCGAACGGCCGTTCCCAAGCCCTCGCGGAACTTAGTACAGAGCCACACGTTGAAGGACTTAACTTTCCCGACCATCTGGAACGCACCCAGATGTTGTCTGACCTTACTAGGCAAAAGAATAGGATAGATTTTGTTTTTGAATGTTACTATTGGAGAGAAATGATTTTCTCATTTAAACTGAAATAAGTCGAAATGTTTAAATTTAAATTCTAGTGCAAGAAACAAGAAATCAACGCCAAGATACTCAAGCGGTATGAGGATGGATTGCTAATCCATTGTCGTAAGACTCCCGGGTTCAAATCCCGGTCTTGGCTCCACAATCTTTTTTTCTCTACAAATCTCCAAATTTAAAAAGACTAACAATCTATAGCTTTTGGGATGAAACCTGAAACAATAATTGAGCTTAATCACGGAGCTGGTGGTTCACTTATGGATAAATTTCTAAAATCTCTCCTTGGAATTTACAAAACTAAATCTATAGGGGGAGGTATAGGAGTTGACGAATTAGATGATGGTGCTACAATACCTTTATCCGGAGATCAAATTCTTATAATCAGCTCTGATTCACATACAATCGATCCTATTTTCTTTCCTGGTGGTGACTTGGGAATGTTAGCTGCAGTAGGCACAATTAATGATGTTGTAATGATGGGTGCAAAACCTATTGCGATAACATGTGCTTTATTGATAGAAGAAGGGACTGTTTTTTCAATAGTGGAAAAAATTCTTTCTTCGTTTGCTCAGGTTTGTGAAGAAAATAATGTAGCAATAATAGCTGGGGATACTAAAGTTCTTCCTAAAGGTCAAGTAGATTGTATGTATATGAGTACAACAGGAATAGGGATTAGACAATCTCCCAACATAATTGGAGATAATAGAATTAAGGTTGGAAATAAAATAATTTTAACAGGTCCTGCTGGAATGCACGGTGCATCACTAATAGCAAGAAGAGAAGGTATAAACTTGCAAACTGAACTTGAATCTGATGTAACACCTCTCGCAAAAATGCTGTTGCCATTAGTAGAAACAGGAGCAATTCATGCTATGAAAGATCCCACTAGAGGGGGATTAGGGAGTGCTCTTAATGAGTTTGCAGAGAAATCTGGAGTGGGGTTGCTACTAGAAGAAGAAAATATACCTATTCATCCTGAAGTTAATGGTGTTTGTGAATTACTGGGATTAGACATTTATTCTCTCTCATCTGAAGGAAAAGCTATCATAGCAGTTGATGCTGAAAAAGCTGAAGACATACTAAAGGAAATACGCAATGATCCTTCAGGACAAGAAGCACAAATAATAGGAGAAGTAATAGACAAATATCATGGTAAGGTTGTTATGAGAACAACAGTTGGCGGTCATAGATTATTAAGAAAAACATTAGGAGAACCTATCCCTAGAGTATGCTAGATCAAGGTAGATATAATGAGTGAACAAACCTGTGCAATACTAGTATCAGGAATTGTACAAGGAATAGGATATAGACCATTTGTCTACAACTTAGCTATTGAACTAGGTGTTAAGGGAAATGTTATGAATCTTGGGGATGCAGGAGTAAAGATAACTGCACAAGCAGATAAAAAAATTCTTTTGAGATTCATTGAACTTTTGGAAGAAAGAAAACCATTATTGTGCATATATGAATCTTTTAACGTTCAATGGGACATAATTCAACCTCAATATGACATATTTGAAATTGCTAAAAGTTCAGCTGAAAAGAAAGGTTTAGGTTTTTCATACTTACCTCCAGATATATCGATTTGTGATGAATGTTTGAAGGAATTAGATTCTGATGATGCAAGAAGAGCTGATTATCCATTTAATTCATGTGTGGACTGCGGTCCAAGATATACAGTTATTGAAAAACTACCTTATGATCGTCCCAATACGGTAATGCGAGAATTTCCATTTTGTGATGAATGTTATATGGATTATACAAACTCAAAGGATAGAAGATTTCATGCTCAAACTACTTGTTGCACTAAATGTGGACCTTCTTATACGCTCTACGATTCGAATGGGAACGAAATTTCTTTCTCAAATCAGAGGAATCTTGCTAAGTTTGTTGCAAATGAGATTGAAAAAGGAAAAATCGTAGCTGTTAAGGGAATAGGGGGAACCCATTTGGCTTGCTCAACCATGATTGATGATGCATTGATAAGATTGCGCGAAGCTAAAGGTAAAAGAAAATTCAAGCCTTTCGCAATAATGACGAAGAATGTTGAATCTATCAAGAAATTCGCATCAGTTAATCTATATGAAGAAAACCACTTGACAAGTTTTCGAAGACCAATCATACTTCTACAAAGAAGCAAGGATTATTATTTATCGGAATGGGTAGCTCCTGGATTACA
>DAOVKB010000019.1:0-17224 GCA_030631995.1 archaeon
GCCAATACTGTTCAAGAAGCTAAAGAGATTGCTAATTCTTTTACACAAGAATATGTTAATCTGCTAAATGAATCTAAACAGAAAGTTATTTCCTATGGTGCTCATAGAATTAAGCCAGGAAGCACAATCATGACACATTGCCATTCCTCGTTATCTACAGGAGTAATTTTGGAAGCAAGCAAGCAGGGCAAGGATATACGAGTTTTCTGTACTGAAACTCGTCCACTATATCAAGGTCGAATCACTGCTAAAGAATTGGTTGAAGCTGGAATAGAAACTACACAAGTTGTTGATAGTGCTATGAGATGGGTTTTGAATAGACACGATGTTGATATTATAATTACTGGAGCAGACGCTATTACTAGTCAAGGAACAGTCATCAATAAAATAGGAACACGTCTATTAGCTCTTGCTGCTAAAGAGATGGATATACCATTCTATACAGCAATAAATCTCTTAAAGTATGATCCTGAAACAAGTATTGGTAAGTTATCTGAAATTGAAATGAGGGCTGGAACAGAGATTTGGAAAAATCCTCCAGAAGGATTGAATTTTCTGAATCCTGCTTTTGAAACAGTTTCTTCTGATTTAATAGATGGGATTATTACTGAAGCAGGAGTTTTTTCGCCTTCAATTGTCTATATGATAATTAAAGAAAGATATCCTTTTATGATAATTAGCGAGGATATCTAGAACATTTTATGATTAATTTGGTGATATTAATGAAAGATAAATATAAAGAATTATTAGTCGCTCGTTATTACGTCGAGCACGTCAAGTCAGTCGAAACGGCTGCAGAAGAAATATGCGATGAGGAAAGCGTTGGTACATGGACCAAGCTTACTACAATTGAAAATACAGAAATTGATATTATTCCAAGACTGAGAGCAGAGATATTGGATACTAAGGTTCATGGTGATCATGAGGGATATCAGAGTGGAGAAGTACTGATTGGTTTTAAGACAGAAACCTTTGATACTGAAGCAGGAATTACCAGTATTTTATCCATGTTAGCAGGCAATCTCTTTGGTTTAGGTGCTCTTCGTAACATTCGTTGGATGGATGTAGAATTTCCTCGTAGTATTGCTGAAAACTTTCCTGGACCAAAATTTGGTGTAGAGGGAGTACGTAAAATCTTAGGTACTGATAAAGGTGAATTCCCAAATCGTCCTCATGTAGGAACAATTGTTAAACCAAAAATGGGATTAACAGCAAAAGAGTGGGCTCAAGTAGCTTACGAAGCAGCAATAGGTGGTGTAGATTTCATCAAGGACGATGAAAATCTAAGCAATCAGCCATTCTGTCCTATATCTGATAGAACTGTTGCTGTACTAGAGAAAATGGATCAAGTAAAAGAAGAAACAGGAAGAACAGTAATCCATGCAGTGAACGTAACAGCTAAACATGATGTTATGTGGAGAAGGATAGAAGAAGCTATTGATAATGGAGCTAGGTGTCTTATGATAGACGTTATCCTTACTGGATTTCAAGAATTAGCTCAAATGGCAGCTGATCCAAGTGTTAAGGTACCTATTCATGTTCATAGAACTATGCATGCAGCTTTCACTCGCAACCAGAAACACGGTATTTCTATGTTACCAGTTGCGAAGATAATCCGTATGGTTGGTGGTGATCAACTACACATAGGATCATATGGTCAAGGTAAAATGGACACAGAGTTAGATCTTGAGCTTCAGATTAAAGATGCGATGCTTAGTCCCATGTATGAATTTAAGCAAACTTTTCCTGTTGCATCTGGTGGTCTTTACCCAGCTAAAATACCTAATTTGGTAAAGTATGGAGGTAATAACCTTATAATTCAAGCTGGTGGAGGTATTCATGGACATCCTGACGGCACAAGAAAGGGAGCAATGGCGATGCGTCAAGCTCTTGATGCTACACTTCAGAATGTCTCCTTAGAAGAATACGCTAAAGAACATGTAGAGCTTGCTAGAGCTCTTGAAAAATGGGGAAATTAAAACTCTCAATTTTCCTTTTTATATATAATTTTCCAAAAAACCTTAAGAGAAAGAAAACAGTTAGTAAAAATTATGCCAGAAAATAATTATGAGAAGCAAATGGCTTAAACATGTTTTACATTGAAAAGGGGAAGGGTTACCCGTTAATACTTCTTCATGGAGGAATTGTTACTGCAGAATCTAATTGGTCGAAACAAATGGAATTCTTCTCTAATCATTTCAGAGTTATTGCAGTCGACTCCAGAGGGCATGGGAGAACAGATAATCCCTCTAAAGAGTTCAGCTACAAACTTATGGCGGATGATATTGCAGCACTGATTCAAGCTTTAAATCTAGAAAAACCCTTTGTCTGCGGTTGGTCAGATGGAGGTCAAATAGTTTTGGAAATTGGTATAAATTATCCAGCTTTAACAAAAGCTCTAGTTGCAGGAGGGGTGTTAAGTGAAATTACTGATCACTATTCTTCAGCTATGGAACTCTGGGGGATAGAAGGACCAGGAAAAGTAGACTTTAAGAAACTTAGAGAGGCAATTCCACAATTTGTTGATGCATTACCGGAAATGCATTCACCAGTATACGGTCCTGAATATTGGAAAAAACTTCTTCACGATATTTCAAAAATGTGGCTAGATCCGTCACATTTTCCTGAAAAAAGAATTGAACAAATTAACACACCTATCTTAGTGATCGCAGGTGATCGAGATGCAGCATCTTCTATCGATGAATGTGTGAAAATGTACAAACTAATTCCAAATGCGGAACTTGCCATTATTCCAAATGCTGATCATGACGTCTACGAAACTAAACCAGACTTGTTTAACAATATTGTGCTGGAATATTTATTGAGATATATGGAATAGAAAAGGTTCAGATTATATATTCAATAACCGGTGGGTCCATATCAAGCAATCTAAAGTATACACTTAGTTGTCCCCTATGATGAAGACTGTGTTCCAACACCTCTTGAAGAATTTCTGCTTTTGTCGCAGGTCTACTAAAGTCAAGCACTTCTTCTTTAAGCATTGATTCTGATATCTGTTCTAAAAGAAAAACAGCTTTTGATGTTACTCTATTGTATAACTCCTTAATAGCCTTCTCATTTCCATATTCATCTAGATTATAAGAAAGAGGTTTCCATTCATCTTTTACAATACCTGTAAAATAAAATTCAAGTGATCTTATCATATGTAGTACAATTTCACCCAAAGGTCGACCATCCATCAAAGGTTTTTGAAGAAGTATCTCATCTTTCAACTCATCTATGAAAGATTGAGTTTCTTCAAAGTGTCTTATCATTATTTTGTGAAAGATTTTTGCATCCATTGATATCCTCTAGCTGTAATTCCTTTTCTTGTTAAATTAAATTTCTGTTTACCAATTTATATCTCATAATCGGAAAGATTAAAAATCAAAAGTTAAAATTGAAGTGTAGTCATATACGCCAATAGTCTAGTGGTAGGACTTCAGCCTTCCAAGCTGGGAACCCGGGTTCAAATCCCGGTTGGCGTACCAATTTGTTTGCACGTGTAGTCTAGTTGGTAGGACTCGGCCCTGCCACGGCTGGAACCCGGGTTCGAATCCCGGCGCGTGCACCAAATCTTTTTTCCTTAATCAAAGCAGCAAGTACAAAAAAGTATGATTCATGTATTATTTTTGTATTATATTCGTACTAGTGATTCAGTCAAACTGCTTCAATGGTTGGATTAAAGCAGTAATAACAACAATTTAAACATTCCATCAAAAGTACACTAAAAGCTTAATGTAATACGGGAGAGTCTTCTCGGTCATATTTGTTTTGTTATTTTACTTTTCGAAAGCTTCATTGAAAGCAGATGGAAGAAGATTTTATTATTGAATTTCCAGAAGAGGAAGAAGAAGATCTTCCAGAGGAGGAAGAAGATACCTTTGATAGTGCTCAAACGGACAAAGAACTCGAAAGTTTTCTGTTAAATCAGAGTAGTACTCCTGATAGATTCTCTAGCCACTCTGTTGATTCCTATATTCAAAGAGTTCTTCGTACCAACCGCATATTGGGGGTAGGCGTTGGTGGTGCAGGTTCCAATGCAATCAACAACATTATGGCTCGAGGAGGCATACTTGGTGCCACTACTGTAGGTGTAAATACTGATGCTAGACATTTGTTGAGTACTCAAGCTTCAAAGAAGTTGCTAATTGGTAGAGAATTAACGAATGGAACTGGTGCAGGAAATGATCCTAATATCGGTCGAGCTGCTGCTGAAGAAAATGAAGAAGATATACGAGAACTTGTCCGAGGAAACGATTTAGTGTTTGTTGCTTGCGGTTTAGGGAAAGGAACAGGAACTGGTGCAGCACCCTACTTTGCTAGAATTGCTCAAGAAGAAGGATGCTTAGTTGTTAGTGTTTGTACTTTACCCTTTGCCTCTGAAGGACAATCAAAAATGGAAACAGCTTTAGAAGGTCTCAGAGAACTAGATGACTACTCAAATACAATTATCGTAGTTCCAAACGAAAAACTACTGATGTATGCGCCAGATTTTACATTGTGGGATGCCTTTAAGCTTGCAGACGATGTTTTGATTAATGCAGTGGTAGGACTTACAGAACTTATTGTTCTTCCAGCTAGAGTCAATGTTGACTTCGCCGATACAAAGAAAATCCTTCGCAGAAGTGGACCAGCTGTTATAGGTGTAGGTAGAGGAAAAGGTGAGAACAGAGCAATTCAAGCGATAACCAACGCATTATCTAATCCCCTACTAGACATTGATATAACCTCTTCTACTGGAGCATTGGTAAATATAAAAGCAAACAAAAACATTTCAATGACAGAAGTAGATACTATCACAACAATGATAACTGATCAGATACATCCCAAAGCGGAATTTGTTTGGGGTTGTAACATAGACGATTCAATACCTGATGACGAGTTATCTGTAACAGTAGTTATAGCAGAAGTTAAATCACCTTATCTCGCTAAACCAGAAGATATTTCTATTGAGGCTTTGTGGAGAGATTAACTTCTTTTTCTCAATTAATATTTTGTGGGCTTTTTATTCTTTTTTTAATTAATAATAGTAGTAAAAATGTCAAAGTTTCAGATTTATGATACTGAAGAGCTTATAACACTTGAATCTAAGACTCAAGCAGTAGCTATTATTGGGTTTTCAGTCTACAAAGTGGAAGATTCACCAAGGAAGTATCTATCTCAGAAGATTTTAAATTATTTAAATTCCTTTGAGTATACTTACGTAACACAAATAACACAGTCTTCAATCAGGTTTTTTTTGTTTGTCCCTGCTAATAGCGCGGGCAATGTTATTGAGAAGGTTTCAATTCTCTTAAATAAAATCGATAGAATGGGTCAAATAGATCCCTTTCTAGTTTTCACCCCTTTAAATCACACAAATATTGCAACATCTATTAAAGCACTTTATCAAGAACCCATGAAGAGAACAGAAGATCCTCGAATTATTAGAATTGATAGCAAATGTTTAGTTTTTACATCATTTTCATTTTCAGAATTTGAAAAGAATTCTGCAAGGAACTACATTAAGGATTTGCTCTCTTATCAACCAAGTACATTGAATTTATCAAATTGTTTTTCCACGCAAAAGAAAAGAAAAAAACCTGCAACTAACATGATGTTTTTACATATTTTCTCTTCATATGAAGATGGAGCTAAATTTCTAATAGATTTAGAAAAAATTTCAAAACGATATAAGCAAAAATTATCCTTTTTATTACGATTTCATCCCTACAATGAAGTTAAAAGAAGAAAGGTTCTTTTTCTCTTTGGCTTAACGAATTGGTCAAAGGATACTTTCAATTGGAGCGATATGATAAACATTGAGGAACACATTCCCTACCTGAGTTCTTACAAAAAACAACCTTTGCAGAGGGTACAAACTATTGAAACCAAAACTAGCCCAGTTAATGGTATTTTAGAAGTAAAGTTGGAACAAATAAAAAATCAAACAGAGAAAGTGTCCGAGAAACAACAAGAAGAGGCACCCCCACAGCCAATTTTTCAATATGGTCGGATTGTTACTGAAGAAGATATCAAGAAGTTAGTCAAAAATATCCCCGCACCACCCTCATAGATTCAAAAAAATATCACTTATATCCACTATTGAAATGAGCTCTGGTAGCAAAATAATCTCAATAAAGAAACGTTGATAAGGACAATTTATCACATCTTTTAAGGATGAAATTAATGCCATCAAGAAAAACCTCTCCCCCTCGCTCTAAAAGAAAAAGATCTCGAAGGGCTAAACAACCATTAATTTCTCAAGACGATATAACAGAGCGTGTAATATATCTTCTAAAAGAAGCTGATAGAGTAATTGGAGATGACTTAGAGATGGCACAGAAATACGCATTGCAAGCAAGAAAGATTCAAATGCGTACGAGAATAAGATTTCCTTCTCAATGGACTAAGAGATTTTGCAAACAATGTAAATCCTTTCTTTATCCTGGAATCAATTCCCGAGTAAGATTGTCTTCATCTAACAAGGTAGTAGTAATCAAATGCTTCCACTGTAATGGCTATACCAGGATACCATATTATCAAAATATGGAGGATAAGAATGAAAACGAACACTGATAGAATCCGTCATGACCCTGCTAAAATCAGGATTGGTAAAAGAGGGATAACGGAGGGTATAATCTCCGAGGTTAAGGCAGTTCTAAAGAAAGACCAAGTAGTTAAAATCAAGTGTTTGAAAATTGTTCCTACCGAGGGGATAAAAGCTATAGCAGATAATATTGCTAACTTAACACATTGTAATGTTGTTGAAATAAGAGGAAAAACGTTTATTTTAGCAAGTAAAACTCTTAGTTATAAATAATCAATGGGGATAAGATAGGTGGTTCATATTTTTATCTGTGTGGATTTTGATCGAGATTATGGATATCCTATAACCAATTTGAAGCATGCAGTAAGTAAACCGATTCATTTACATAATCCTGAGTTAATTGATAATCCTCAAGATGCTGCTTCCATTCGAGGAACTGCAGAGGGATTTGATCTTTTTATTCAACATTTATTAGACGAAAAATTACCAACAACCTTCTATTTTGAAGCTAGAAGCACCAAGATATTTAATAAGAGATACCCTGAGAAAATTAAATTGTTCAAGCTTCCACTTTTTGAACTTGGTGTGCATGGTTATGACCATGAAGATCTAACAGGTGAGGAAACAGGGATAAAATTCACTAAACTAGAAGAAGAAGAGATAATCACAAAAGCACAGACGAATCTTGAAACCCTTTTATCAACTAAAATGATGGGTTTTAGAGCTCCATATATGAGAATTACAAATAATACAACTAGCATCTTATCCAATCTAGGATTCGCTTACGATAGTTCTATTTATCAAGAATCTATGCAAGCTATTCGACCATACCCCATCAATCAGAATTTAATAGAATTTCCAGTTATTAAAACACCAAAGAAAAGTCCAATGAAAGGAATGTATACCTATCTTTGGCCCTTGTTTGAAGGAAACAGAGAAATTGAGGATACTATTAAGAATTATCTGCGAATTGTAGAAAATTCAAAAAACTTAGATTCTTATGTTTCTATTAACCTACATTCCTGGCACTTTGCATATAATATAAAGCAAAATAGATATTTATCTACAGAAGACATTGTGCATAATATTAACATGTTTGAAAAATTAATTTCAACCTTAAGCGAAGCTGAGGGGATTATTTTTTCTACTCCAGGAAAATGGCTTAAGAAGCACAACCAATCTCTAGATCTGTCTTAAATCCTTTCTTATTTTCTTAACTTCAAATAATTGAGATATTGTGAGAATATCTCTCCGGATGTCTTCATCACTTAAAATTTTTTCAAATTCTTGTGTTAATTCGTATTCTTTTTCCTTAGAGATTTCTCTTAGAGAGAGATGCTTTAGTTTCTTATCAATCAGATCCAACAAGTTGGTAGAAAGTTTTTCCTCAAAGTAGATTTCAAAGACGATGGAATTTAGTAATTCGGTTATGGTTGAGAATAATTGTTTAAAAGAATCATTAGAAAATCCAGTTCTCCTCGAATATATGCTAAGTAAAAATTCAACGATTTTCTGAACCGAATCTTGATTAGAACACTTCAAAATAGGGATATTCGCTATTTGATTTGAACGGAAATCATAAAGATTGTATACTTTTTTGTTCATGTATTTAATATAGTAATGTATCATTTCCGAATTCAGTACAGTTAGTAAATAAAACCAATTGAGTTTCTTTGAAAATTGATCTTTAATTGCAATAGTAATTACGTCTGTTTCATTAATTGTTTTTTCTTTCTGATTTGTAATTAGAGCGAATTTATTTTTGGTTGCTTGATAAGGACAGATTATTTTGGTTGCTCTTTCAATGAGGGGAAGAGAACGGTAAGCTGCATAATCATAATAATTCTTTAATCTATATTTGTCCTTATTTTTCTCTAACTTTGTTCTATATTTTTCCAAATAGGATTTAATATTTGGAAAATCATTAACATCTCTATTCTTCAGAAAAATCCAATATTGGTTTCTTCTTTCCCACCAGTATCGTTGAATATCGCTGTTTTTGATCAATAATCGGAGAGCTTGTATTTCACTATCTTTCAGATGTAATTTTTCACCATTCATTCCTTCAAACACGTTATTAGTAAGATGAATTAAACGGAATATACTATTGTTTCCAGTAGAGCACCCTTTTCCAATTTCACAAATTCCTTCAAACCGTCTATGCTTCTTATCATCACCTAGTAAGTAAGCTGCTTTATTTTCGATTCTTTGAATAATTGTAGGTTTTTCAAATATCCATCTATTTTCTGTAAGAGCGGTTTGTTTTACTTTAAGATGTCTAAATCGCTTATTGTCAAGTTGCGTAATCAAAGAATTATCTTTAGATAGATAAAGATTGAAACTATCCTGAACAGGTTTTCCTTTCTGAACAGTAGTTATTGCCGTATCAATTCCAAGCGTATCTTCAGTTTGCTTAAATATAGTTCTATTACTTCTAAAGTCAATAATTTCCATTAATGTTGAATTTTGTAAAATAAAATTCCTTAATGAATTGCTATCACAACCCTCCAACCAATACCTTGGAGTAATAAAGGAAACAGTACCACCATTCTTACACAAATTAATACTTCTTTCCCAGAAGATGTTAGAGATATCCCCATTGGAGTTATATGTTTTATAGAATTTAGATAAAAATCTTCTTTCTTCAAGCTTTAATCTTTTAACATTTATATAGGGTGGATTACCTACTATTACATCAAATCCTCCAGATTCTATTACATTGGGGTAGATTTCACTCCAATGAACTAAGTCCTGATCAAATAACCATTGTTTTACTTTTTGCTTATTTTTCTCTGAGATTTTTGATACTTTACAATCAATAAATGTAGAATCACTATTCTTGCTTGATTCTTGTGAAATAGGAGTTATATTGCCTGTTAAACAATTTCCTGTTGTAAAATTTATTTTTGGTAAGACTATTTCATCTTGTTTCGTGATTTGAAGAGATTTTTCAATTACCTTTAATTTCGCCAATTCAACTGATTCTTGTGATAAGTCCACACCATATATATTATTAGAAATAATTTGCCTAATTATGAATTCCTTTACTGAGGATAAATCGCTAGAATGTTCTAGATTAAAATCAGGAGTAATTTCATTATGATTAGTAAATAGAATTTCATATATATTGAATAAGATATCAAAAGAATGGAGAAGAAAAACTCCCCAACCCATTGCGATATCGGACACATAGAAAGAAGGCAATATTTCATCAGCGACCAATTTTGCAATATTCTTATTTTCTTCTTTTTCTAGTTCACTCAAAGATCTTAACTGTTTTTCCAAATTCAAGGATATGTTTATTCTACTTAGAAGAGATTGATATATTGCATTCTTGGTAATGTGATACACTATAAAGTTGGGAGTGTAATAAATACCAGAGCTCTTTTTACTTGATTCTATTAGCACTGATTTAAGTTGCATTTCACTTCTTTTCAAAGCGTAACTAACTTCTGAACTAAAGTATTTTCTACTTGCTTCACCCAAATGTATCAATTATAATTTAAATTGGTTGTTTTTCTCTTTTTCGCATCATTTTCGTTCATTTTGTTCATAAGTTAGGTTTTTTTAATGCTAAAAATAGGTGATTATGAAATGTCATTAGGTTTAGATTATTTTATCACAAAAGGTTGTTCTTATCCAGAATTTGTTGATAGAACGCCAAAAAATAGAGAAAGGTTAGCTAAGGTTTATTCGGAAGTTTCAGTTCCCAAAGATTTGGAGAGTCAAATAAGAGATATTCACTCTCACATTAAATTACTAGTATTTGCTGAAAATTGGTGTTCTGATACAGTATTAACACTACCCATTTTGTTTAGACTTTCCGAAATAAGTGATTATGTTGATTTAACCGTTATTCCAAGGGACGACGTTATTGAAGAATTCAAGAAAAATTATCTCACTAACGGCAAGGCAAAGATTCCTGTGGTTCTCTTCTTAATTGATAAAACGGAAGAAATAAACAGATGGATTGAAAGAACAAAATTTGTTGATCAAGAAGTAAAGAAGATAAAATCTCTTGATTTGAAAAAATCGGAATCATATAGAAGTGTTGTTGAGTTTTATATGTCTGAAGGGACAATTGAAAATACGACAAAGGTTCTTGCATGTGAATTAATAAAAACAGATATTATAGCTCGCTCTACCATGAAATAGTCTTATAGAGCTATTGATTTCAACGAAATGATAGAGCATTAGTTATTTTATTTGCTGTTCTTTCCATATCTAAAAATAATAAACCTAATTTAGTATCTGTTGTTGCACTAACAGTTAGAACTGCTGTATCACCAGCTTGCATAGTAATTATGTATCCGTGATCTCCTTCTACGAAGATTTTCTTTAAGATACCCTTATTCAGCTCAATTGCCACTCTTTCTCCTAATGAAAGCATTGCTGCAGTCATTGCTGCAAATCTTGTTTCCTCAACTCTTTCTAGAACAAGCGATACTATAGGTAAACCTTCTAGGGATACCACTGCAACATCTACAATACCTATAGATTTGAATCTTAATTCATTAATGCATTCCATAAGCTCATTATTTACTGATTCCAAACCATGTTGTGAACTGAACATAGACAAATTTAGTCACCTTTATGACTCCTTTATCTTAGTTCAACATAAAAACTCAACAAATAAAAACTGAAATTTCGAATAGAAAAGCGGTTTACTTGTATGTTTCGTATAATTCTTTACAAATTTGATCTATTTCCTCTTTCCCTTTTTCTTCATCTATAGAAAGCGAATAAGCTTTAGTTGGTGTTATAAAGTTCAATATGTCATCTGTAGTTGTTGGTTTGTTTCGATTTATTGAACGAAAGTTATCAATAGCTCTAAAATATGTTTCGGGTTCATATATGTAAACTGAGCCGGGACCAACAATTATGACAGCATTAGATTCTCTAATGCACCAAGCAGGATGAGCGGAATTGTTGAAACCTTCAATTACTATGGTTTGTGATTCTTCCTTTATATGTTTAAAAGCTGATTCTGTTGCATCTGCATAAAATTGACTGTTTAATGAGAAATATTCTTGTTCATTTTTGTATGTTCTTACATCTTTACTCTGTTTTATTATTGCATCAGTTAAGGAGATATCATTCCAGAATTTCTGGTTTCCATAGATGGGATCATTTACTATAAAGATTGAATTATAAACGCTTGAAAAATCGCAAATCGAAAATCTTTGAAGTAGTGTTTCACTGCTCAGATAACGATTGTAAAATGTTTTAATGGAACCTTCCCTAAAGAATTCGTAAGAGAGCGCTTGAGTGTTTAATCTATGAACTGGGTTAGCAATTATAGGACTAATCTTACTGGAAGAACAAGCTAATAATTCCACTATATCTAAAGAAACGAATTGATTATACTTCTCAGTATATTCCTTTATTTTCTCATAATTATAAAACAAATTATTTCCACTTAATGGCTTAAATGGCGTTGTTTTAAGAGAGAGATCTTTCTCAAAGAAATTAATCATTTCCTTTGCAATGGTTGTTTTTCCCGAATTATATTCGAGTAAACCCGCTACAAAAATCACAAAAGACATAGAATCTACCTATAGAAGATGTATAGGAACTCTTGATATATGTTTCGAAAAAGGATTAGTGTAAATCGTCCCTTTTAAGAAAATAAAAACGACCATAAAAGCAAAATATCAATGCGAAAATAATATAAGAGCGGATACAGTAAGCCATTTTGATACAGATGCGTAATCTGAAGGGAATTCTTGGTTTATTGGTTATTAGTATTGTTATTATTTCTACTCAAAACAGCTTAGCTATCAGTCAAAATCAAATTTTTCAAGGAGATGAAGGATCGATAATTGAACTAAAAGCTACGCTTGAAACAACTAACTTGAACGAAGGTGAACATATTTTAGGAATTGAGATAACTTTAGTTTCCCTTGGTGCTGAAACAAAAAGAATAGATTTTATAATTGTTTATTTCCGCATAGGTGAATACTCTGGTGCCATAGATTTTTCACAACAACTATTATCTTCAAGTTCTGAGAAATTGAAACAAACAACTACTTTCTTTTATGACAAGGAATGGGAAGATGTTATGCTGGAAATTTCATTGTTGTTTTTTGAAAAAACTGTGGAAGAAGAGACATTTCCCGAAAACATGCATTATTATGATTTTCAACCCTATTTCAAAGTAACGCCCAAAAGAGTCTTAAGAGAAAATCAGTATATCTTTTTTATTGTAATTCTTTTTGCTATTGGGGGATCACATCTTAGCATAATGAAGTGGAGAAAACAATCACCTAAACCTCGTAACATCATGTTTTCTTGTGCTAAATGCGGTTTTGAAAGTAGAATAAAAATAGAAAGCAACCCACACAACAGGATATCTCATTCTTGTCCCAACTGTAATTTCGATAAATACAACATGCACCTTGTGGAATAATGAATTAAAAAACCAATTTATCTTATTCTAGCAAAAGACGAGTAGAGTATTTTTCCTTGAATTTAGCAATTTTTGGTTCTATTATTATTTTACAGTAGGGTTGAGAAGCGTTTAGTTTGAAATAATTTTGATGGTATTTCTCAGCCTTGTAAAATTTAACAAGGGGAGATATTTCAGTTACAATTTGTTTCTCCCAAATCTGTGATTTTTCAAGTTCTTTTGTTAGAGTGTTAGCTATATCTCTCTGCCTCTCAGAGTGATGGAAAATAACCAATCTATATTGTGTTCCAATATCATTCCCTTGTCTATTTAATGTTGTAGGATCATGAATATCAAAGAAGACAGCTAAAATATCTTGGAAGGATATTAGAATAGGATCAAAAGTAATCTGTACGACTTCTGCATGACCAGTTGAACCAGTACAAACCTGTTCATATGCTGGATTATCTTGTTGGCCCCCAGAATAACCAGATTCAATTTTTTCAATCCCTTTCAAATCGGCAAACACTGCTTCGAGACACCAAAAACAACCACCACCGAGAGTAGTTTTTTCCATGGTTTTATTATCAATCATTCGCTTCTCTCCTTTATACTATAAGCAAGTGCAGAAATTCTTTGATAGTTCTACTATTGCTCGAAAAATTATTAAACACTAGTATTTAACAAAAATTATACTTTTTAAAACAGACAAAAGATAAAGATACTTTTGCTAAGGACTTATGATTCGTTGTGCAAACTCTATCATTAGTTTTTCTTTTAATGGATATTCTTCATAGAACTCTTTAGCTCTTTCTACCCACGTTCCTAAATCATCTTTTGGTGGTGGATCCATTGATAATAAAATAAAAAGAGTTTGACTTGGGATGTTCTTGAAATGTCCTTGAAGATTGTTACTATATTCCCATGCATTTGCAAAAGACTCTACAGCACTATTTTTTTCGTCTTTTATTGAATAAAGATTTGCTAGATAAAAATGACCAAGAGCGTGTTTTGGAAAGAGTTTAACAACTTTCTTGAAGGTGATTATAGCTGAACCTATCTCATCTTGTTTTATTTCCGCTAGACCTTTTTCTATTAATTCAGTTGGCATTCTTTCTAACCTAGTTGATGACTAGAGAAAATATTTGCCTATAAAAATCCTTGTCAAAACATTGTTATGAAATTGGTTAGTTTGACCTGCTTCATCTTTTTTTCTGATGGTTTTTTAGGTTTTTTTTCTTCTCTCAATTTCCCTATATACCATTCTTTTATCCTGAAATCAGACCCAACTGCGTTTTTGGGAATCCATATAGGCTCTGAAAGTATTTTGGATATTATCCCATAATAAGAATTTCTTGTCTCTGCAATAAGGTAATCCAAAATATATTCAGAAAATTCTTCTTCTCTTGCAACCATTTTCCGTTTTGTTAAACAAAAGTATTTAAACCCAACAAAAAAGCGAGTTAAAACATAAAAACGAGAAATATCTTTAATGTGGTATAAACCGGAAAATACATTCTTTTTTATTAGCTTAACTTTTGATAGTACTTCAATGAAAATGAGTTATGAAGAAGAAACTGTTTTCATTAATCAATTTGGGGTTCCATTCAGAAAGTGTGAAATTAAAGAATGCATTTGGAATGCAGGTTGTAATGAGGTTTCTGCTGGGGGGATAATGACAGGAGAAATAAGATGTCCCTCTTTTAAGGAGAGAGTATGTAATTGTTCTCCAGAAAATCCTATAGCAGTTTTAGAAGCAGCAAAAGTAAGATGTTATCCTGAAAAAGATAGGATTAAAATGGGTAGAATAAAAAGTAGGGGGAGATAGATTCTTCATCAAAGAAACAACAAATGCGTTCCTTTCCTTTTTATTTAATCTCTCTGATCCTTTCCTTTCTTATTTTATTGGTTAGAATGAAGAAAATGAGAGAAAATAAGAAAATGGAAAGCGAAACAATTGCAAGAACTAAAGGCCAGATAATTTCACCACCATGACCTACCAGGTACATTAACAAATGAAAGAAAAGAAAGAGTATGGAGCCAACGAAACTTAGAACTAATGCCACAGAACTAATTATATACCAAATCTGCAGTGTTTTATCTGTTTTTTCTCGTAATTTATCAAACACAATAACACACATCTAACAATGAAAAAAAGGAGAAGATAGTAATAAAAGTTTCGTAGAATAAAACAAAGTTTGGAGCGGAGTGGGTGATTTGAACACCCGTCAAGAGTTTTGCAGACTCCCGCATGGCCGCTTTGCTAACTCCGCTTGAGGTTTTTCTCTTGTTTTTCTTGTATTCTTTTTTTCTTTAGAATAGTAATAAGCCTTTCTATTTTTTAGAAGTTAATTTTTCTTATCTTCATTCTTTTTTCTTTAATTCTCTTATTGCTAGAATAGTAAACACTGTCCCTAGTATTCCTATTATTGCTACTGGAAGAGTTATTAATGGAAAATACCGACTATCCCCAGAACCTATAAACGCATACACAATCGTGATTATTATCGAACAAACGCAAATAATACTTGCAACAATATAGATAACTCTCTTTGAAATGTCTTTTTCTTTTGGCAGAAGAAGAAAATACAGTACTGCTACAAAACCAATTGTAAATATTATTCCCATTCCTATCAGTTCTCTAAGCAAAGTTGCGCCAATAAAAGCAACAACTGCATACCCTACGAATAATATTCCTACTGTTACTGTCAGACCATTTGCTATTTTGCCTTCCTTTGTATCCTTGAACTCTTGTAATTTCATAATAGCTGTACTATGACTTTCAAATATTTAAGATTTAAGCTGTTTAGTTTTTCTTCCTTTTCTTTTTTTATTCGCAAAGTATTTATTTTACTCTTTTTTCCCTTTTTCTGACCTTTATGACTTCTGTTTCCTGGGATTGGATTGGTACTCATCTTCGCGTTAAAGTTCTTTGCTCTTATGCTGGTTTAGCTACACAGATTCTTGTCAATGAAATTGTAACTGACAATAACCTTCTCATTGATGTAGGTGACGGTATCCTACGTGATTTTTTGGATTTACCTCGTAAATATTTCGAAAATATCCGAGCAGTGCTTATCACTCATGGTCATTTTGATCATGTAGGGGGACTATTTTCTCTGCTTTCCTTTTTCAGAATGATAAATAGAAAGGATAAACTAACCTTGATTTGCCCTAGGAATGTTGTTGAGCTCCAGGGAATAATAAAGACTTTTCGTGATAGCTACACGGATTCAATTCCTTTTCTGCTTGATATTATTGAGATTGATTCAGAAATAGTGTTGGATTCAGTAAAAGTCACGCCTTTTGCAGTTCAGCATCGTGGTTCGATTATTGGAGGAGGAGAATTGCCTGACATTCCTACTTTAGGGTTTATTCTTACTAAGGAAGAGGAAAGAGTTCTTTACACTGGGGACACAGGATTTTTTGAAAATCTTAAAACTTACATCAACGGTGTCGATTTTGCTCTTATTGAAGGCACAAATGAAGTTAAGGGATCTACTTACCATATGTCTATTCCTGAAGCAGAGGAGCTTGGTAAGTTAGCCAAAAATTACCTTATCATACACAGATTGCCTCCAATAAAGGACTGATGTCCTTTTTAGTAATAAGTCTCCATATGTTTTATATATTCAAAGTTAAAATATTAAATTAGATAAAATGGCTAAGAAGAAGCAACCTCAAAGCAAAACCAAAAAGGATGCAGAGGGGCCTGTCCTTTTTGAAGAGAATATAGATAAACACCATAAGATGAAGGATGATTCATCAACCACAGATGATAAGGAATCAACTTCTCTTAAAACTAGTTCCTACATGGTTAAACTAGTTCTGATTGGTGACGCTGCAGTGGGGAAAACTTCTATCCGCCAAAGATATCTGGGTAAAGGCTTTCAACGCGAACACTTAGCAACATTGGGAGCAGATTTTGCTGCCACTACTCGCAATATTGATGATTATAGTGTAAAGTATCAAATTTGGGATCTTGCGGGGCAACCAATGTTTAAAAACGTTCGTCCAAGATTTTACAAGGGATGTTTTGGTTCCTTAGCTGTTTTTGATATTACTCGCAAGGAGACATTTCAGAATTTAACAAGCTGGATAGAGGAATTATACCAATGCAGTGGTAGAGGGGTTGTTCCTGTTATTATCTTAGCAAATAAAACCGATTTAAAAGACGAGAGAGAGGTAACGATTAAAGAGGCAAAGGAATTTGTTGAAAAATTGAATGAAAAAACCAAAGAGCATTCAATAGAAAATTTCTTTCTTGAGACATCTGCAAAAACAGGTTTGAATATAGAGAAAGC
>DAOVKB010000020.1:0-17224 GCA_030631995.1 archaeon
AAGGAAATCCGTCCTTTGGAGAATATAGAAATCTATGAAACTAAAATTCAAGATTTCAGAATCCATTTCAAATATGATGAAAAATTCCCTGGGATGAAAGAAGAGGGGCTTTTGATTACTACAAATAAACCCAAGCACCTCTGGCTAATAAACAAAAATGCTACTTTCTTTCTGAAACCTTCAGAAATCATAGGAAGGAGAGGAGAGAGAAAGCTTATCTGGTTATCAAAAAGCGAGATAGTAACAGTAAAAGAAGATGGAAGCTTCAAATCAAGTAAAGACTTATTCTCTGTAAAAAAAGCGAAGCAGTACTTTAATCAGTTTGTTGAAGTACCTTTAGGAATAATGTTTTCCAGATTTCGTGAGCTTTTTACTTCTTTCTAATTATTTTTTCTTTTATTTTTTGTGCAATTAGACGAGAAATCTCTGGTGGCACAGATTCTCCTATTTGGTTAAAAGTTGAAGAATGAGATCCTCTGAATTCAAAATTATCTGGATAGGTCATCAATCTTGCTTGTTCTCTTGGTGTTAATGCTCTAATTTCAGTAGGATGAATAAATTTCGATTTTCCCATCACTGTAGGAGCTTTTTCATTAGCTTTTAATTTTATCCAGTTTTTATGTTCTAATTTTGCTCCTCTAAAAAACACAGCTGCAAGCCCCGGTCTTATCTTGTAAGCTTTGTTAGAAACTTGTTGAGGAAAATGGGTAAAAGAATGATTAGGTATATCGTTAGGTTCCGATGGAGAAGGTAAATCCTTCAGTGCTTCTGCAACAGTTATTGATTTCTTTTTTGGAAGAGAAATATGAATGTTTGAAATGAATACTCTTTTTCTAACACTAGGGCACCCGTGATTTTCTGCATCTATTACATTGAAGAATATAGTTTCGTATCCTACTTTTTGAAATTCAGCTTTCAGGATGTCCTTACCCTCTTGGTTAATCATTGGTACAACATTCTCAATAACGAAGATTTTAGGAGATAGATCTCCTATTAGCCTTATCGCATGAAATATTAAGTCTCCTTGGGGATCTTCATAAAATCTTGACCATGCAGAATCCAATCTATTTGGATTTGCTGCAGAAAATGGTTCACATGGAGGGGATGCAATAATAACATCTGGTGATTCTTTTATTGTATCTAATATTTCCAAGGAGTGTAACTTCCTAATGTCCTCAAGTATAACAGAAGATTGGGGAAAGTTCCAACTATATGTTTCTGCAGGTTCTTTATCTATTTCAATTGCCATTAAATCTTTGAAACCTTCTTGAACAAAACCTAGACTAAAACCCCCTGCACCTGAAAATAGATCTACGAAAGTTAATTTTGAGGGATTATCGGAATTAATCTTCATCTTCCACACATAATCTGAGGAGTTGGTGGGCGAGGCAGTAATCGAAACTGCGATCTTTTCCGTGTGAGGGAAACGTTATACCACTAAACCACTCACCCGTTTGAGTTTTCAAGAAACTAGAAAGTATTTATTTGTTCTGTTTGTTATTTGAAAAGATAGAATATAGTACCCCTGAGGTAACCCTTGGTGTCATTTTAAGGGAGTATCCCACATCTACCAGTTAAGCGCCTCAGGAGCACGTGTTGACTGCCAGGGTTGACTATACTTCATAGTATAGAGTGTCACACTCTACTCCATATGAGCCCGTATGGCAGCCTTTTGCCTTTTTTTTGCTCCTTCTTTCATCGATTGCTGTCGCATACTCGAGAAGGTCCTCGATAAAAGGCAAGATAAAATAGTTCTTCAGTATCTTGAACTTTTTTGTCTTCTACTTGTTTTAAGATAGAAGAAATAAGGGGATGTTAGAGTTTTCCCACTTCTTCTATAATATCGTGATGTTTTTCAAAATACTGTCTTGAAGGTTTTAGTATTTCACTTATGATTTTAGTTAAACCTGTTTTCAAGTCCATAGGGTGTATTTCTCCCTTAATATACGCATCTTCAAAGGACTTGTATGATTTGAAATCAATGTCTCCACCAAATTTAGCATCTCTCTCAATCTTGAAATTATCTTTCATATCAAAGACAATGTATTGAATCATTTCGGTTATTGGATTCCCTGTAGTTTGTTTAGGAGGACAGTGAGCTTTCTTTATTTTTCTTAGAATATCCTCTTCACTATCGTGTATGAATATACATGTTTCAGGTTTAGATTTACTCATCTTTGCATCTATCTGATCCGATAAATCAGGCACAGCTTCAGCATCCATTTTTTTACCATAGCCTTCCAATCCTGTTAGCAAAGGTGTATGAAGACTTGCAGGTTTCTTTATACCCAATTTTTCTGCTGTATCCCTAGCTAGCATATGGGCTTTTCTTTGATCCATTCCTCCGCAAGCTAGATCCAGCTCCATTTGGTATATATCCGCAACTTGCATTGCAGGATAATAGATAAAAGCTGATTCTACCTCCCCCTCTGCTTTTCTCCCCATAATTGGGAGAGTTCTAAGCATTCTATTTAGAGAATTGGATTTAGCTACTCTGACAACTTTTTCCCAATAATCTAATTTTTCTGCTAAACTTGTTCCCCAAATGTATTTAATGTTTGAACCTTTAATGCCTATAGATTCAAAACCCTCTTGAAAATACTCTCCTGCGATGCGTATTTTATCCATATCTGCTCCCAATTTATTATTAATCCAACTATGCCAGTCTGCAAGGAAGATTATTGTCTCAAATCCAGCATTTGCTAAATCTTGTAGCTTATTTCCACAAATTAATCCTGTTCCTAGATGCAAAAATCCAGATAATTCAAAACCAATATAAGCTCTTGGTTTTTCTTTTTCTTCCAGTATTTTCTTTATTTCAGATTCTAGAATTATCTCTTCGGTATTCTTTGTGACTAGTTTCATCTTGTCTTCTATATTCATTGAACTTCACCTAAAAATTGTTTAAAAGAAGTTAAAGATTTCTGCCTTGCTATAATTATCCTAAAAAACCTCCACCAGGAGGTTATCGATATTCCAAGGGCATCATCTCTCGATGATAATCTCTAGTTAACTCATAAAGTTTTTGGCATTTGATTAAGAAAAAAAAAGGAAGAATTAAACTTGCTTGAACTCAACAATTTTAATTCCAGTTGGTTTCTTTGTAATTTCACCTTTTCTAGCACCAATTACTAGATTGATTCCTTTATCTTTAGCTCGTTCTAATAATCGCTGTGTTATTACACCATCTATAACAAGAGTAATTCCTTTTTCCAACTTCTCCATATCATCAAATATTTTTGCAGTTGTGCTTCTCAGAATTTCCTTGTTATTTTCATCGAAGATTACAACTTCAAGTTTTGTCTTGATTTCTGATATAGTTTTAGTTAGATGTTCAGGTAATTCCACCTTTCTAATTTCTCTTCTTGGTGGTCTTTCATATGAAGACCCTCTAGAAGGTGGTCTTCTTGAATCAACTCTTGGTCTTGTTGATGGTCGTCTATCCGATGGTCGTCTATCCGATGGTCGTCTATCTGATGGTCGTCTATCCGATGGTCTTGAAGAAGGTGGTCTTGAAGAAGGTGGTCTTGAAGAAGGTGGTCTTGAAGTTGGTGGTCTAGTAGGTTTTCCAACAGGTTTACTTTTTGGTTCAATAGAGGGTTTAATAGTAGTTTTGGAGACTGTCTTTTCCACTACTTTTTTCTCAGCAGGTTTTTTAGTTGGTTTTGTTTTAGGTTCAGGTTCTTTCTTCTTTAGAACCTTTTTTGCTTTGGAAAGTCGAGTTTTTTCTTTTTTCTTTGGTTTGCCTTGATCAAGAAAATCCTTAACAGTTACTCCTTCATCACTTCCAGTTAGGAAAATAGCGTTGTCTAGAGAAACAACTTCCTTTAGAGCTTTTTCTACTTCCTCTTTAGTTAGATCCTCTACTTCTTTTCCCTTAGGAGCTCTTGCTACATAATCTACTTTAGCTACTTGAAGTAATTCTTTAAGAATCAAATCTCCTCCTCTATCTCCATCAAGAAAAGCTGTAACTGTCTTTTTCTTTATTAAATCAAGTAATTTTGGTGGGATACTAGTACCATTTACTGCTACTGTGTTATCAACACCGTATTTTAGAAGATTAACTACATCAGCTCTCCCTTCAACTACTACAACCTTTTTTTGTCTTTCAAAACTAGGTCCTACACTAAAACCCTCTTCTCCCAAACTAAGGATTTGACTTGTTTTAGCTGACTTCTCAACTTCAAGTGTAATTGATGATGAGAATGGACTAACGTTTTGATCCCATTGACGGATTATTTCAGAAGCTCTATCAACAATTAACTGCCTCTTATTTATTCTAACATCAATAATCTCTTCCAGTTTAACCTTACAACTGCATGGTCCAACTCGATCTACTGTTTCAACTGTCGCTGCTAAAATTGCTGTTTCCATCCTTGAAAGACTTGAAGGGATAATAATTTTACCTGTTGTTTTCCCTCCTCTACTTTTCAGTTCAACATTAATTCTTCCTATACGACCTGTCTTTTGGAGCTCACGAATATCTAGATTCTCACTAAGGAGTCCATCGGTTTGTCCATAGATTCCACCGATAATATCAGGTTTCTCAACGACACCTTCGATTTCGAATATTGCTCGTATTTCATACTTCGTTGTTGAAGTATCTGTTTTAGCGCCCATAAGTTTCACTTTTATGTATTTTGCTTATTGTAATTCAGTATTCATTTTACAAGAAAAAAGACGGATATTTGCTATCCCCTACTCTACTCCACTTTGCAGTTGCATTATTTTTGCAAAATGCATATTCGCATACAATACACTTCTTCAAATGTGATTTGTGATTTGTGATATGTGATAGTGATTAGTGATGATTGTGATAGGTTGTTGGATTAATAGTATCCATCAGTTTCCTTTTTGTAATTTTAACTTTGTTAAATATTAATATTGAATTAGCGTTTAATTTTAATTGAGAACTATTTCTTCAGTTCAAGAAACGTTTTTTTTTTAATATTAAAAAACTTCCCATATTCCACAATTAGTTTAGTGGTTATTTGTTTCACTACAAATTTGTAAACCAAATAATATGCCAATACGCGAGTATTTTGCTTAAGTTTAAATAACACGAATTGATGTTGTATCTAGAGAACCCGATGAATCTAGGATTACAAATTGGTCTTGGTGTAGGAATACCCCTTTTGTTAATAGTTTTTTTCTTTATAATTATCCTCAAAAAACGTAAAAAAGATCTTCATCCCTTGCAGGTTAGAGCAGAAGAGATGATGGTGATGATTACTCAGAGGATACATGCGCTGAATAGAAGAACACAAAAATCTGATGTTGAAGTTACAGAATTACTTCTTGCACAAGAAAGAGAAGATCCTTCTGTAACAAAAATTGAAATTGCTCTAGAGGAAATACCAAACAAAATTGAATCATTGAAAGCTGAAATAGAAGAATCAATCGCAGATATTAAAGATCTGAAGGAATACAGAGACGAAATCAAATTGCTGATTAATGTAAAGGGTGATAAAGACTGGGAAAAGATTGAAGAATTTCTTGATTTTGCGAGAGAAAAAATGCAATATAGATTCACCTGAAGTTGTTATCTCTAAGTTTTTCTGTTACTATTTTACTCGCAATAGAAATACTTTTATTATTTTGAATTTTGCTGAAAGTAGAACAAATGAGATGAATTTGATGCCAGTAACAAACCCAGAATATCGTGCAATTGCCCGTGCTCATACCATGGATAAAAAAGTTTGTCGTAAATGCTATGCAACTAATCCACCGACTGCAAAAAAATGCCGAAAGTGTAGATCTAAGGAACTTCGTATGAAACGTTCAAATAAGAAATAATAACCGTTTTTCTTTCACATTTATTTGTCAAACAGTTACTTGACATAAGATTTAAATGTATTCTATTTTCTCATTTATTTAATTGTGATTTATAAATACTGTAAATGAAACGCTTAATCCTAATCCAACGTGAAATCTATGAGTACCGAAAGCGAAGAAATGTCTATTGACGAAAAGAAAGAACATCTTTCAGATTTACGATTAAAACGTAAAGATCAGATAACAAATTTGCATGCTTTCAACAATAAAAGAAACGAGCTAAGAAATATACGTGATCAAAAAAATCAGGAAGCTAAAACTCTTTTTGAGGAAGCAAAAACCTCTAAAGAAAGGCGTGATCAAATCAATGAAGAGGTACAAGTTCGAAAACAAATGAGAGACATTTTACGTGAAGACGCAGATAAAATTGGTAAGCGTCTCGTAGAATTAGGTTCACAGATGAAATATGTAGGCGTTCCTCGAAATAAGAGAGTAGGAGACAAAATCAGAAAACTTGAAAGACAATTAGAAACAACACCATTTCTTACAAAGGAAGTGGAAAAATCAACACTCCAACAACTTGAGGAACTAAGCTCAGAATTTGAGAGAATTGAACAATTTAAAGATCTACGAAGTGAATTTAGAGATATCCAAAACAAGCTTCGATATATGCAAACAGAAATCAAAACTTACCATACGAGTGTTACAACACTAGCTCAAGAATCACAAATACATCAAGAAAAGATGATAACATCCTCTAAGCAAGCCAGAAACATCAAAGAAGAAGCTGATGGGATTCATGCAGAGATAATCGCAATGAGTACTTCCATCAACGCTATCCGTAAAGAACTTGATGGATTAACAGGAGCGGTTAAGAAATTATCCGGTGAACTTGGTCAAGAAATTCAAGCAGAAAGAAAAGCTAGAAGGGTTGAAGCCAAGAGAGTTATTGAACGAAAAATGGATGCTAAAGCTAAAGAAATTTTGTCTAAATATGAGGAAGGAAATAAATTAACATTAGACGAATTTAAAGTTCTCATGGAAAGAGGATTAATATAAACGAGAATCTGTAAGGTACTATTTTTTATTGATTTTTACTAATTCTTATTTTCCTCATTATTCACAATTCTTAAAACACTACTTCTATAGTTTATAATATAACTGAAAAGTGGTGATATGTAGTTGAAGCTTCCTATTTGCTTAATCGACGCTCAAACAAATACATTATGTAGAAAATGCAAGCAACTTTATCGTGAAGGGAAAATCAACGACATAGATATCGAACTATCAAAAATCTTATTGGATCTTTCAAAAGGAAACAAGAATTTGAAAGATATTGCTTTTTATTCATCTTTTGAACTTGAAGATGTTGTAATCATAATTACAAGAAGGCAAGATGCTATATTACTCAAAAATCCTGAAAGCCTAAAGAAGATAGAGCAGGCCGTACATAAAGAGATTCGTTTTTTGGAGCGAACAAATGATCCGAAAAAACTTGTGGAAAGTCTCTTACACCCAATACCTGTGGTAAATGTTTCAACACTATACTTACCTCCTTTTAGTGAGAAAGAGTACAAGATTGAAATTGATAAGAAATACAAAAACGCATTACCCATTCCCGAAGAAGTGATAGTTCAAACAGTTTCTTCTGTGCTAGAGACAGAAGCCTATGTTGAATATCTTTAACGAAAAAGAGAGAATTATTTGATTTATTGACAACAAAACCAATATTAAGAAATAAGAAAACTAATTCTCTCAAGACGTTTTTCAAAATTACAAGTAATCGTTATGATTTTATATCTAAGAAAATATGGATTTTTGTATGAGTTTTAGATATAAACAAGTCATTGCAGTTAGAACCGATCTGAAGATGTCTAAAGGAAAAACGGCAGTTCAAGTTGCACATGGTTCTCTTTCTTCTTATGTAAAAACAAAAAAATACTACCCTGATTGGGCTGATAACTGGTTGAAAGAAGGCCAAAAGAAAATCACTGTAAAAGTTAAATCAGAGGAAGAAATTCAAGAATTAGCAGAACTAGCTAGAAAAAATGACATCCCTTTTGCTATTATCAATGATGCTGGTCTAACACAACTTCCACCTGGCACAATTACAGTTGTAGGAATTGGACCTTCTCGAGAAGAACTTATTGACAAATTCTGTTCAGATTTACCCTTACTATAATTGGTGGTAGTAGTATGACAACAAAATTCCTTCACTTACGAGTACCATCTATTATCAATTCTGAAGGTGTAGGTGGAAGGATCAAACAAACACCAGAAGACTTCATTGTAGGTGAAATTATAGAAGATCAACAAATCTTAGATCCTCGAGAGGATCAGTTTAACTTACCGGGACGAACAGGATTATTCCTTCACTTTGTCCTAATCAAAAGAAATCTAGATACATCTAACGCTTTAGATTGGGTTTCAAAATTGTGGCGAATACAAAGAGATACCATCAATGTTGCAGGCTTAAAAGACAAAAGAGCAATTACTGCTCAACGAGTATCTGTATGGGGGGTAAAGAGTTCCTTTGAAAAAGGTACAATTAAGGAGATTGATCTACCAACCATTAAGACAAAATCACATTCTTTAAGATTAAAGGAAATCAGACTTGGGGAGCTTTGGGGAAATTATTTTGATATTACTATTCGAGACATACAGCTTCCCGAAGAAGAGGCTAAAGAACGGATAGATACAATTCTAAAGGAAATCAAGGATATTGGAGGGATTCAAAATTCATTTGGAATACAAAGATTTGGAGAGATAAGACCCATAACTCATTTAGTAGGAAAAAAACTTTTGGAAGACAATTTAAAAGAAGCAATAAAAATCTATGTAGGAAAAGTTTTCGATGGAGAGGCTGAAAACGTCATAAAAGCTAGAAATTCTTTCTGGGAGAATGAGGATGCTGAACAATCTCTTAATCTATTCCCATCATACTTGAGAATAGAAAGAAAACTCCTTTTGTCTCTAAAGAAAAGGAAACAAAATTATATGCAAGCTTTATCTTCACTTCCTTTACAACTTCAGAAATTATTCATCCATGCTTTTCAATCATTTCTCTTCAATAGATACTTGAAAACTCGTTATGATCTATATGGTAAAAAAATAACTGAACCCATATCTGGAGAAGTTGTTAAGAATAATGCAGTTTTTGTTCCACTTATAGGTGCCAATACTAAACTAGAGGGTGAAATGGGAGAAATTTATCTAGCAATATTGGAAGAAGAAGAATTATCATTGCTTGAATTCCAAAAACCCTTTATCAAAAAAATAGGGGGGAAGGGGGCTTTTAGGTCGATCAGTTTTGATCCAGAAGATATCAGAATTACAGAAAGTGGTGTGGACGAATTAAATGAAGGGAGAACCAAAGTTAAAATGAATTTTAAAATCAAAAAGGGTTCATATGCTACTGAATTCCTTAGAGAAATAATGAGTTAACATGCGAATTTTCTTATTTTGGATAATGTATAGAGAGAATTATTAAAATAAGGAAAATTTTAGAAACCATATCGACTCATATTTATGTCCATAAATTGAGAAAAAACTGTAGAGTGACTGACTAATGTATGACTTAATTGACAGGAAGGATGTAACTCCTGAGAGTGTATGGTTCAAAATAAAAGCTCCTGAAATAGCAGAAACATGTGAAGCTGGTCAGTTTATTATACTTCGCTCAAACGAAAAGGGAGAAAGATTACCACTTACAATAGCAGATTGGGACCCTGAAGAAGGATGGATAAGTGTTATTTTTCAAAAAGTGGGAGCAAGTACTTATGAGTTAGCTGAATATCAAAAAGGAGAAAGTTTGCGAGATTGTGCTGGTCCATTAGGAATACCAACTCATACTGAAAATGCAGGTAATACTATAGTTATTGGTGGCGGATTAGGTATAGCTATAGCAACACCAGTAGCAAGAGCATACAAACAAGCAGGAAATCATACAGAAGTTATAATTGGAGCAAGAAAAGCAGAATTAGTTTTCAATGAAGAAGAAATAAAAGATTTTGCAGATGAGCTATATATTTGCACAGATGATGGCTCAGCAGGAAGAAAAGGTTTTGTAACAGATCAATTGCAAGAGATGATCGATAGTGGAAAGCAAATTGATACAGTTTTTTGCGTTGGACCACCTATCATGATGAAGTTTGTTGCAAAAGTTACAGAACCTTATAGTATTAAGACTATAGCAAGTTTGAACACAATAATGTTAGATGGAACTGGAATGTGTGGTGCTTGCAGATTGACAGTTGGGGGGGAAACAAAATTCGCTTGTGTTGACGGTCCAGACTTTGATGCCCACCAAGTTGAGTGGGAAGAAACCATGGCAAGGTTAGCTGCTTACAAAGATGAAGAACGAGAGGCAATGATTCTATATAAGAAAGAGAAAGAATGTCAAGCAGAAAAAATGAAAGGTGATAAAGGTGACAACTGAGAGAAAACCACGTCCTCGAATTATTAGGACAAAATTACCTATGCCCACTCAAAATCCTGAGGATAGGATTGATAATTTTTCGGAAGTACCATATGGTTATAACGAAGCTGAAGCTATGTTAGAAGCTCAACGTTGTTTGCAATGTAAGAATCAACCGTGTGTAAGTGGTTGTCCTGTTGAAGTTCCAATAAGAGATTTCATCATTTTGATTCGTGAAGGAAAATTCATGGAAGCAGCAGCTATTATTAAGACAAAAAACAGCCTCCCAGCAGTTACTGGACGTGTTTGCCCACAAGAGTTGCAATGTGAATCCAAATGTGTTATGGGTCGTCGATATCAACCAGTTGCGATAGGTAATCTAGAAAGATTTGCAGCAGATTATGCGCGTGAAGAAGGAGAAAAAATCCCAGAACTTCCAAAATCCACTGGAAAGAAAATAGCAGTCGTTGGTGCAGGTCCTGCTGGTTTAACATGTGCTGGAGATTTAGCTCTCCATGGTCATAATGTAACAATTTTCGAAGCTTTACATGAGCCAGGAGGGGTTCTTGTTTATGGAATTCCAGAATTTCGACTTCCCAAGGATATGGTTAAGTACGAAATTGAGTATTTAGTAAAACTTGGTGTTGAAGTAAAACTTAATTTTCTTGTAGGAAAAAACAAAACAGTTGAAGAGTTACTCAATGAGTATGACGCAGTTTTTGTTGGATCTGGAGCTGGGGCACCTCGACTACTTAATATCCCCGGTATTAATCTTGTCAATGTTTATAGTGCTAATGAATATCTGACAAGAGTTAATCTTCTGAAAGGATATCTGTTTCCTGAATACAAAACACCTGTGAAGAGAGGAAGGAGTGTTGTTGTTATTGGAGCTGGGAATGTAGCAATGGATTCTGCTAGGACTGCCAAACGTTTAGGAGCTGAGCATTCAATAATTGTATATCGTCGAAGTCGAAAGGAATGCCCAGCAAGAGTGGAAGAGGTTCATCATGCAGAAGAAGAAGAGATAGAATTCAGATTTTTGACAAATCCCGTAAGAATCATTGGTGATGAGCTCGGTGCTGTGAGAGCAGTAGAGTGTCTTCAATTTGAACTTGGAGAACCTGATGAAACAGGTCGTGCTAAACCAATACCTATCCCAGGTTCAGAGCATTTGATTGAATGTGATGTTGTAGTAATTTCAGTTGGTAATGATCCAAATCCTATAATACCAAGAACTACTCCAGACTTAGAAATCTCAAAATGGGGTACCATAGTCACTGATAGAAGTACAGGAAAAACAAGCAAAGAAGGCGTTTATGCAGGTGGAGATATTGCTACAGGTGCAGCTACAGTTATAGCAGCAATGGGAGCAGGAAAAATAGCAGCAAAGAGCATTCACAAGCAAGTAATGGGGATAGAGGAAACGGAAATAGAAAAAACATAAGACTGCATTAGAAAATAATAATCAAGCAAAATATTACTTAAAATTCATTTCTCATTTTCAATTCTAATCATAAGATAAGCATCCAATCCATCTTGATAGTATTTTCTTATCCTCGAATCAATTTTAAAACCAAATTCTTCATAGAGTTTAATCGCCTTATGATTATCAATATTAACTTCTAGTTTGACACTTAAATATCCTAATTTTCTGATTGAATTCAGAAAATAAGTTAATATTTTATGTCCCAATCCTTGTTCTCTAAATTCTTCTAAAACTGCTAGAGATAATATATGAGCTCGTTTTGGTATCGCGGTATATCCCCCCATTACAAATCCAATTATGTTTCCATCACTTTCAATAATAAAACACAACTCAGGTGCTGCATAAAAGATATTACCGATAAGAACTTCACCAAATGGAAAGGGAAAGCTTTTCCTCTCTACTTCATACACTTTTGATATGTCTTCTTCCATCATATGTCTTAACAGATAGTTTGTATTTTTCATGACATTCACTAGTTTCTGGAATTATCAATAGAGTATTATCTTTGAATCATATAATGAGAACAAATTCCAGTTTAAAATTTTTCCACTAATTTCATTTTTATTTTTTCTGGTTGAACCTTTTTGACAAAAAGTATTTTTATACAGTAGTTTATTGAATTAACATAGAAAAAAATTAAGGTTGGCTAAAGTGAGTAAGAAGAGAGCTGCAGATTATGAAAGAGTATTAGTGAATCGTTTTTGGGAGAGTGGATTTGCAGTAATGAGAGCACCCTCTTCTTCCGGCACTAGCAAAATGCCTCGACCCGATGTTTTTGCTGGATCAGCAAAAAGAAATTTACTATTGGCGCTGGAAATTAAAACAAGTCGTCAAGATGTCTTTTATGTACAAAAAGAGCAGATAAACGGATTAATTGAATTTGCTAACAGAGTTGGAGGAAGGCCTTATCTAGCTGTTAAATTTGTTGGAAAGCGAATGGATTTTCTTTTTTTATCAGTACCTGATTCATTAACTAAAAGCAAAGGCGATAGCTATCGAATAAGTATTAATGATTTGAAAAACAAAGGCATAGATTATACAACACTCATAAATCCATAAAAGTATAAGGAGAATATTCTGAATAAAATTAGCATTACGTTAAAATCATGAAGAGTGGAAATTCAATGAAAATTACTAAGAAAGACTATAAGCATGGTATTGTTGAACTGATTCCAGATACAGTTGATGATTTATATGCCATTTATAGAATTCTTAAGATAGGTAACAAAGTAAAAGCTTCCACCTCTAGAAGAATTAGAAGAAAGGAGGAAGATGGGCGTGCTGATTCTGGAGAGCGTGTCAAAATGACCCTTGAGATTGAATTGGAGGAATTCGCTTTTCATGGTTTTGGTGACAATCTAAGATTAAAAGGGAAAATACTTAGTGGTCCTGAAAATCTTGTTTCTATAGGTACGTATCATACTCTTTCGCTATCACTTATGGAAAAAGTGATGATTTCAAAGGAAAATTGGACAGCAATGGAGAGGAAAGTTCTAGAAGAAGTTGAGAAATCTTCAATGCTCGCGCAAATTTTGATTATTACTGTAGAGGATAACACAGCTTGTGTGGCATTAGTAACTCAATTCTCTGTTAAAATTATAAGTGAATTTTCTTTTTCTGTTGCTCGTAAATTCAGTGATGCTAAGCAACACTCAAGTGAGATGGGGCAATTTTTCAATGAAGTCTTGCAAATTATGCAGGATACAGACAATCAGTATAATTCTCAAGTGGTTATACTTGCTGGTCCTGGGTTTACTCCTGAAAATTTCTACGAGTTCATTAAAAACAGAGATCCATCTCTTGCAGATAAAACCAGAAGAGTACATGTAAGTACTGGTGGAAGAGTGGGATTAAAGGAAGTGCTTTCGAAAAAGCTTCCTGAACAAATAGCTAAAAATCAAAGAGTCGCTTATGAGACAAGATTGCTTGAAGAGGTTCTCAAAAGGATCGGACAAGATACAGGAACAGTTACCTATGGATTACAGAGTGTTAAACGAGCACTTTCTCTAGGGGCTATTGAAACGCTTCTCATAAGTGATGATCAGCTTCAAATTGATGATATATCAAAGAGAATGGCTATAGATGAGTTAGTTGAAGAAAATTCAAAATTAAGAGGATCAACAGTCATAATGTCTGTAAATCACGAGTCTGGAGAGCAACTATCTAAACTAGGTGGGATTGCTGCTCTATTGAGATATCCTCTTCTTGATTAGATTACTTTTTTTCGAATAAGGGTTCAAGATAGGTAATAATTCCACCATCATATGGATATTGATGAATTATCTCAATATTTACTATTTCTTCTTTTAAAGATTTCAAAAAATCATTCATTAGTTTGCTAATAATTTGCCAACTTGTAAATAGATAACAATTCTCTGCATCTATCTCAATCAAATTATTATCAATTTTAAAGTCCTCTATCAATACTCGTTTTAATTTGAGCAAATCCTGCTCTGATACAGTTTTAATCCTTGCCCGAGCAATTAACCCATCGTTAAGAATAGTGTCGAAAGGTTTGGAATAGTTCTTAGCTCTTCTGATTAAACGATTTCGTAATTGAACTTTATCCTTGTACTTTGACGAACAGTAATGTATCGCAATCGGGTATGTCTTAAAATGTTTAAGCAACTTATATGCAAGTTCTTCACTACCCTTTACAGCAGCACTAACAGCTCCTTTTGATTCATAATTCATTTTGCTCAAAATTTCAAAATTTGCTTCTGTTATCTCGAATTCGTTGAGATTAATGAAATGCAGCTTGTTATCAATCGCAAAATCAATTATTTCGGAAATAGGTTGTTCTTTATCTGGTATAACTGGTATCTCAATTCCTGTAATCCATTTCAATTTTCTCGATTCTTCTATGGATTTTTTCATATTATTAGTGAGATTCAACCTTGGAGGATGAAATCTGATTTCATCTAAACCAACATTAAATAATTCATCAAGTTGTGTCTTTGTTAAGGAATGAGAAGTGTAAAGATGGCAATGAAAATTTTGTCCAAACTCCTGTTTTAGAGCACTAAGGTACTCAATAACTCTGTTCATTGTTATCGCGGGATCACCACCAGTAATTCCTGCACCTTTAGCAGAAATCATCTTAGCTTCTTTAATTACCTCGCTTGGGGATTTAATCTCTTGCTCATTAGCAAAAATTATATCTTTTCTTCGTTCTTTTGCAACTGGACAATAAAAACAATTGGAATCACATTCACCAGTAATAAATAAAACTAGTTTTGCACCCAATGCACAGAGCTTACATCCTTCAGATGGTTCTGCTGTGATTTTATTGCCGTGCCATTTTGCGATTCGTTTCATTTAAGAACTTGAGAAATGTAATTAATAAAAAGAATCAGTTTAGTCATAAAATGTAATTGTTAAAGAAGACACTTTTTATAAACAGTTGAAAATACAAAAAACGCGAAAGGATTTCCAATGATTACCACTCTTCAAATAATTCTGTTAATTATTATGGGGTTGTTTTTTCTAACAGCTCTAGGAAATATTTTAGATTTAGGAAAGTATGGAATTCATTTCTTTCCACTTGGAATTATGATAAAAACAGAATTCTTCAACAAAATCTTAGAAAAGATGGGTGATAAAGGGAAAAGATTTTGGAAAGTAATTTATAATGTTGGAAAAATACTTGCAGGTTTAATAGCACTAGGATTTCTAGTTTATTTCATAATCAATCCTTTCTTACTTCTGTTCAATTCTCCAGCGGGACTAGGTATCCAATTAATAATACCAGGAGTTACTATGGATTTCAAGATTGCTTTGTTGTTCATTTTACCTTTTGTATTAATAATTGTACCACACGAGATTGCTCACGCAGTCATGGCTAAAAGAGAAGGATTAAAGATTAAAGCTTCTGGAATTTTCATTCTTCTTGTTCTTTTTGGAGCCTTTGTTGAAATCGCAAAAGAAAGTATGGAAAAAGCATCTTCAAAAAGTAAGATGAGAGTGTGGATGAATGGAGCCGCTGTTAACGCAATTTTCGCTTTAATATTCGTAATATTATATTTGTTATCACCTTACATTGTTTCAATTGGTTATAATGCCCCAAATGGTGTTTTAATCACAAATATTTTTGAAAATTCTCCTGCAGAGGAATCAGGATTGCAAAAAGGGGACATAATACAACAAATTACATTGATCAACGAAAGTTCCTATCCGACTAATGTTACTTTAATCGAAAATGTTGATGATTATTATACATTCTTTACTAGTAATTTTAATACGAGTAAAATTCTCATATCACTTCTAAATGGGAGTAACGTTGAAACTACACCCACAAACATTGATCCCATTTCAAATACAACTAGCACATCACAGTTTTATCTCGGAATAAATATTTACAACTATTTACCACCAAAAGGAAAGAGATTATCAGTATGGTTTCCATATTATTGGAATATTGAAGTATTGTATACCCTTAATTTGAGTGTAATGGCAGTTTTTCTGAATCTGCTTCCATTAGGTATAACCGATGGAGATAAAATAATAAATGAATATTGTAAAATCAAAGAATTAGAAGATAGAAAAAAGAAAACAATAATGAGATCATTGAGATTATTCAGTTTACTATTAATAGTAATTAACTTAGTTCTTTCGATGATTAAATTTTGAAGGTAATTCTGATGAATTGTGCTTTCTGTGACAAACAAGCAGTTTATGTTCGTCCCTATGATAAAATCGCACTGTGTAAACAACACTTCAATGAACAAGTGGTAAAAAGGGTTCAAAAAACACTTACCCGTTACAAAATGCTAAAACGAAGGGATAGAATTGCAATTGGGGTTTCAGGTGGTAAAGACAGTATTGCTTTGTTACACATTTTAAACAAAATCGAAGAGGATTTTCCAGAAAGTGAATTGGTTGCGATAACGATTGATGAGGGAATTGAAAATTATAGAGAAGAGGGATTGTTTTTCGCAAAGAAACATGTAGAAGAGTTGGAATTGGAACACCATATTTTCTCCTTCAAGAATGATTTTGGTTATAATCTTGATGAAATACTAAAGATACTCGGTGAAAGAGGAAAAGAGAGGGAGTATGGAGCTTGCTCTTATTGTGGAATCCTAAGAAGGAAGATTTTGAATAAAGCTGCAAAAGGCATAGGTGCCGATGTTTTAGTTACAGCTCACAACCTTGAAGACGAGGTAGAGACTATACTTTTAAACATCGTTCGTGGCGACATTCAACGATTAGCAAGACTTGACCCTAGTCCAAGGAAGATTCATGAATCTCTTGTTCCTCGAGTGAAACCATTCCGAGCTACTCCTCAAGCAGAGATTGTTTTGTTTTGTGTACTGAATGATCTTGAATATCAAGAAATTCCCTGTCCTTATGCTGTAGAAGCTTATAGAGGAGATGTACGAGAATTTATTTTTAAAACCCAAGAGAAACAACCAATGCTTTCTTTCAACATCCTTCGGGGAAATGATAAATTATTAGAAATAATGAAAACTGCTCAACCAAAAGGAATTCTCAAAAATTGTGAGAACTGTGGTGAAGCAACTTCTGGAAATTTGTGCAAAGCATGT
>DAOVKB010000015.1:0-20173 GCA_030631995.1 archaeon
AGTTATACAAAAGAGGAGCAAATACAATAATCTTTTCGATTAGTAAGAGAGAAGATTTGTCACAGAAGTTTATTCATCAAATCAAAGAGATTTTAGTTCTACAACCAAAATCAAAGAAGTTGCGGGAAAATATATTCTATGTTGAGAATGAGCTCGATATTCAAGAGATTCTTGAGCATTATAACAAATATGAGTGTAAAGGGATTTCAGTTTCAAAGACATTATTCAGTGAGATTTCAGCTATGTTTCCTGTAACTATACCTTTGTTTGTTCCTCACTTAGTTACAGCTATAGATAGAAAGGATTTAGAAAATTTCATCTAATGTAAATTTAGTGAAACTCGTTTAATTTCACCTTCGGGATTAGTTTCTGTAAAAACTACACCTTGGAATTTTTCAACAGTTATTTTCTCTTTTTTCCAGATATCTGTTGGTAAAAAGGCTTTTCTACAAGTGTATGATATATATTCTTCTACATTCCAATCTTGTTCTACTGGAACCTGAGGTAATAAAAGTCCTGAAGTTCTTCCATACTTTACAATGAGACCATCACTTGGAATTGTAATGTTATTTAACAATTCTTCAGGACTATTATAGACAATCTCTTCAGGAGGAGTAAGAACGGTTACTTCGAAGATTAATGAAGACAATTCTTTTTCCTGAACTGGGTCAAATCTTGGATCATTAAGAGTTGATTCTCTTGCTAAATCAATTACTTCCTCGAACAAAGGTTTTATTCCTATTAGGTATCCTATACAACCTCTTAGATGAGCTTCATTCCCTATTCTCGTTTTTACTGTCACAAAAGCTCCAGTTGTAAATTTAGCTTGTTCAGGCATTGGAAGTATGGGTCTAGGTTCCTTTTCTTCACATATCCAGCTTTTTGCAGCAAATCGGGCTAATTTTACTAAATAGATACCAGTTTCATCTTTTACGTCCATTATATTTTCCCCTTTTCTACTCTTTCAATGATTCTTTTAATGTCTTCCCAATGACTACCTAACCAATAAATTTTATCACACTCATTACATTGCCAAAAATCATCATAGTGTAGTGCAGTTCCTTTAGGAATTTTATCTACTATTTCTTCTTTTTCTTTTTTACTAATTTTACCATTACACAGACTACATAACATTTCTTTCGGGGGTACTGCAAATTCTATTTCAAGTTCAGTTTTCAATATTTTCAATTGCTCCTCTATGCCTGAAGTAGGCATTGAGTATGCCCTTACATTTTGCTTTTGACATTTATCTATTACTAGTTTGGACTGTGAAAGAACAATTATGTCATTTTTTTGCGCTGTTTTTATCATCGTTTCAACAGTTTCTTCTGAACGATAGAGTGTGCTGAAACCGAAAAAGCGAAGAAACCTTGAGAGCTTTCCAAGCATAGAGTCAGCGTAGAACCTTAACATTGTTTCTCTAAATATCAATTATTTTAACGAAATAAAAATCTTCTTTAGATTCGTCTTTCTAAAGTAATAAATGAAATGCTGAACAGAAATGCTGTAGGTTATCCTTCAGCACTGATTTCCCGCATTTCTTCAGGAGCACAATTGGGGCACATATAAAGCCCTTTAACAAAAATTAATTTGTCAGAATACTCTCTACAATCATCACAATAACCTGCGAAATCCTCTTTTAACTCAGGTTCTTGATCTTCACTCATAAATCTGAGATATTCTTGTTCAAGAAGAATCAGTTGTGGAACAACCTTGAAGAGGTCAGAATCAGTACAAATACCTAGGACTTTTCCATCAGAACCAGTGATCACAAGATGTCGGATACCATCTTTAAACATAGATTGCATAGCTTCAATAATTGAGAGAGTTGGGGATGCAGTAATTAGAGGTGATGACATAACCTTGCCAGCTGTGACAGTTTTAGGATCGGCGTCTTTTGCTAGTACATGTTTAATTAGATTCTCCTTTGTAATTATTCCAACTGTTTTTCCTTTTTTGTCTAGCACAACTACTGAACCTACTTTATTATCTATCATTAGCTTTGCACAAACGTCAGTAGAAGTAGTTTCTGCTACTGTTATTACATTTTTTGTCATTATTTCTTTAACAGCCATATCGAATTTTCTTTCGTCAAAGATAGATTTCAAATCTTACACCTTCTATTGTGTATATGACAATAATTTTACATACATTTAAAGGTTTTACATTGGTTTTTAAACATCTTCTTAATCTATTGGATGATTTCAGAATCCCCAGGAATAAAAGGCAAAATATCATTTACGGTTAGATTCTCAATTTTGTATTTCTGCTCATCTGAGCTTCTTTTAAGATAAATATTCAAAAGTTCTTTTGCTATTTTTCCTTTAGGTGTTTCTCCAGGTTTTATTTGTATGAAAATATCTGTTTTGCTCTCAATGCTAGTAAATGGTCCTCCAATTACTTGAGCGTTTTCCTCGAGAAATAAAATGCCTATTGTATGATTAATTTCTATATTTTTTAAGTAATTTTTTTCTCCATAAATCATCACAGAACCCTTTGGTAGGTATTGCCCTGATGGAGGGGTTAAACTAACTTGATCAGGTAGAACATAGTAAACATCACCAACTAGTTTCTTATCCTTCCATAAACTGGAGTAATTTAGAGCAAAAGCTGCTACTTCTGTAAGACATTCTTCTGATAAATTACCCTGACCATCTTTGACTACAACGTATGGTGCCCCATGAACATCTGCATGGAAAAAGAGATCATCATCATCAAGATAGGTTTTTAATATCCTTTCATTGGTTTTTAAATCAGTTCCCCCTATGATTGTGTGATTCCCACAAATAAACCAATGGAATTTTTCGTACCACTTCTTGCTTCTTTTAATTGCTAAAGGCTTAGTTTCGACTTCTTTAACAATTACATCTTTCTTATCTTCGATATCTTTTATTTGCTTCTTACTTCTTTCAATTGCAGATTCAGCTCCAGATATTTTTCTTCTTGCTTTCTTGGATTTTTCATAGAAACTATTTGCACTATCAGCTACTGAAAGAGTAAAATCAAGTTCAATCACTTCTTCAATGTTTTTTGTTTCATCTCTTAGTTTTACCCAAAGCTGTTTGTTTTTTGCTTCTAGTTTTTCTAATATTCCAGCTGAAGGAATACCTTTCTTCTTACCCTCTGCAATTTTCTCTTCAATTTCACTCCAGGGTATATCAGTCTGTCTAGCATTTACAATTGTAGTTAAGAGCTCATCAACTAAAGCAAAATTCGCATATAAGAGATCTCCTTTTCTCTTCTCGTTTTCTTCTTGTTTTATTAGTTTAGCTAAATGTGATTGTTGACTAGCTAATATTTTTTGAGATTTGGTTATTTTTCCAGTCACTTCACTTCTATCTTCAGTGTATTCAGGTTCCTCTTCTTGAGGAGAAAAGAAATCATCCAATGCTTCATTAAAAGACTCAACGTCTCTCATTTCCAAATCATCGTATTTAGCAACAGGAACAGGAGTTATATCCACAATTTCATCTTCATCTAAATATTGAACAAATTCATACTCTTGATTCTTTATGATTTGTTGTAGTTCTTGGATTTTTTCAAAAAGAAGCTTTATTTCTTCTTGACTCAAATCTTCAATTTTCGTTGTCGAGATATTTGCTTTTGAGACAAGATCTTTTGAATATAAGGGACCAAGCCCTAATAAATTATTTAAAACTGGAGTAATTTTCCCTTGAGAAGTTGTAAGTGTTTTGAAGAAAGTTTCTTCATCCAGAGTCAATATATTGTCTTCAGAGGAGGGGGGAAATTGAAAGAGGCGACCAGGATGAACATCTCTATCTTTCATCCTCCTATATCTGTAAGCTAGAATTATCTTATTATTAGGTCCAACAAGAATAATATTTCCTTCACCAAACAACTCAAACACAAGCTTATAGAATCCATCTTTGTAAGCTATTTCGAAAACAATCACTCTATCCATTTTTCGTTGATAAAATTTATTAACTGGCAGATCTCGGATATGCTTACGTAAAGATAGAATCTTATTGTTAGGTGTAGTTGGTTTCTTACGTAAGAATTTTGTAATATGAAATCTCTTCCCCAAATCGAAAATGATTTCAAAAGGAGCTTCTGCTGACTTGCGGAACCGCAGTACTACTAGATTATCACCAATCGAATAAATATTATTTACCCAACTATTAACAGTTTTTGGTCGTATCTCAGCGACTAACGCAGCAATATCTAGACTGGATAATGACGTCTTCATTGAAATCTCAAATGCAATGAAGTGTAAATACACTTAAGGATTACTAATACTGTTCATGCTATTTGTGAGAATTATGTGAAATGGATTTACTTTTATTTTGCAGAATTATTTAAAAATTTGAAAAAACTATAAACATAAAACTATTAAAAGGGTAAAATTGCATTAGCAACACTGACTAATTACAGAAGTTTGCTTATTCAGAATACAACGGTGAGTGAATTTGAACATAGACATGAATAAAATATTCAACAGAATTAAAGAGTCTTTGAAACCAAAGAATATTGCTGAAAAAATCAGAAACATGCCAAGGTTGGATCAAGTTTACTGGTCTAAAGTAATAGCAGCAGTTCTAATAGGCGTTATTTTTGGAGTAAGCAATTTTTCAAACTGGCCAGCAGTTCTTACAATGTTTGCAATATATGTATTGATATCTGGTGGGTGGTGGCTAGCAGTAAGGAAAGTTGAACCAGGAATAAAGATTCGTTCATATTTCTTAAAAGGATTAATGCAATATATGATCACAGCAATTGCTTTGTGGACATTGATACTGAACCTGATATATATTCCACCTGCAGACTTCTAAAAAATTAATCTTTATTTCTTCTTTAATAAAATAGAAAATTGAAGAGGATGTTTATGAGTTCCAAAAATCAAAACAAGCTAAAAAAGGAAGAGGAATTGGAAACCAAGCTTCCAATATCTCAACGCAAATATTTCAATCTTATCTATAGCATTGTGGTGTATGTTTTATTTGCTGTTGGTGTAATTCTAATAATCCTATCATACACTATTTTGCAAGAGGGGTTTGCTATTTTCATTGCATTTGGAGTTCTAGGCCTAGCAATAATACTTTTTACTATGCGATCCTCTTTCCGACATTCCGCACCACAACCTTCTGAGGAAAAAGAAGAAAAGGATGAAGGTCTCAAAATGAGAGATAGATAATCGAAGTTTGTTTCTCAACTCTTTACGCAAAGTTTATCTTTTGTAATACTTTAGGGATACTAACAATGAAATATCCCGACACAAATCCTAAGTTGAAGAAAATGGAAAATTTCACCTTTCAAGAAAAAGTTGGTAAGTTTTTAGAACGATATGGAAATGTGAAAAAGCTAAGCGAAGGTAATTTTGAGGAGCACGAGAGAATATTACCGTTCATTGTGGAAAATGAAGATCAAAAATTCGCTGTATTTGCGTTTCACTGGAAAAAAAGCATAGGAACTAATACAATCATTAGAACTGAACATAGAATTAATGATATGAACTGTGATGGTGCCATTATCATAGGCAACAGATTTTCTCAAAATTCCTACGATATGGTAAGCGATGCCATTAAAAAAGGTCGTAAAAGTATAATTCTTATTAAAACTACTGAATTGGATGAAATTCTAGGTATTGACATCGCATAACTTTAACCACAATTTAATTGAATAAATAGATAAACACGATAATGAATCCATTTTATATTTATTTTTATATTTGTTAACCCCTATCTACAAAATATTTTATTATATTATTGTTTAATCTATTCAGACAAGGCATAGCTAAAGACGACAGAAACTTTAAAATAGTTATCGAACTAAAAATAATAGACACAATGATTTCTCTGATTCGCGATCCTCTTTCCAAAGTCGTAAGACCTATCGTAATTTTTTTCGCAAAGCTTGGAATTCACCCAACTGTATTTACTGTAATGGGGCTTTTATTATCGATCTCTGCAGGTATCTTTTTAGGTATAGATAATTTTCTTGCAGGATTTATTTTAATTTGGATAGCAGGTGCAATGGATTTTCTTGATGGTGGTGTCGCAAGATATCGAGGATTAGATTCGGAAAAAGGTTCTTTTCTAGATAGTATCTTTGATCGTCTCAGTGATCTAGCAGTATTCGTTGGAATTATCTGGAGTGATCCTGTTGATGGAGTTACTGGAATGGTCATGGTAGGATCTGCATTAATGATCAGTTATATCAGAGCTAAAGGCGAAAGTGTTGGAGTAACAAAAATGTCCGTAGGATTAATGGAAAGAGCAGAAAGATGGTTAGGATTGATGGTTTTGCTCTTTGTTTCACTTTTGGTTCCAAATCAGGCCTTTATCAATCCCCTCTATACTATTCAAGGAATTGAAGGGTTTGAAGGCATATCTTATTTCTCTATTGGTTATATGATTCTAACTGGATTATGTGTTATTACAGTTATACAACGATTCATCTATGTTTCGATACAATTAACAAAAGCAGAGACAGTACAAGACAGTCAAAAGACATAACTGAAAAAAGCCAACTATTCAGTATAAAAAATTCTGCTGAAATAGCGTATTTTAATCTAAGACCCCTTTAGAACATAGAAATAGCCCAAAGGGGAAACGTTTTAAACTCATCTATCATGTGAACTTCAGATATGGTGATTTTGTGTCCAATAGCAACTATTCAAACAAACGGACAAAGAAGAACATCAACGATTTGAAAGGAGAAATTCAAAAAGAACCAATAAAAGATTTCTCCCAAACAAAGGATATTGTTAAAGCACTTTCTGCTGAAATAGGATCGTTGGTTGAACAATTTCTTGATTCTATCTATAACGTTGAGATAGCAGATAAGTTTGCTGATTCAATTATTCTTATCTACAACAAACTCAAAAAGGAAGGGATAACAAAGAAAACAGCAGAGAAAATCCTCTGTGAGTATTCAGCTAATGTTGATAAGTTCGCTTCCATGTTGAAGAAAAAAGAGTAAAGTAGTAAAAGATGCGATGATGCATTCATTAAGTTTAGATAAAAAATAGAGGTGTACCAATGGGGATATTCTCAATATTCAATCCCATAGCAACAATTTTCTATGGATTGATTATAAGGATAAAATTCAGCTGGTTTTCAAGAAAGAAGAGAAAGAAGAGAAAAACTACTCAACTCTTTCTTGAAAAAAAATTGCATGGGAAGGGATTAGAGGACAAAATAGTAGGACGAATTATTGATAATTATCTTAGATTCGGGGAAACGATTTTTGACAGAAAAGTTATCCATGCAGCATTTAGCATAAACAGGACTCTAGATCCTAAAAAAATTCAACAAAAAAATAACAGTTGAATCTTTCAATGAAGTGTTTGAAGTAGCAGATTCGTCCTTTTCGCAATCTTTATTTTATATTAGAATATACCTCATTTGGGTTATTCTATGTCAAAACCAAGAAAGCATAAAGGAGAGACCATCTTTAATTATCTACCAGAATATCTACCTTCTATTGATACCGAGAATCCAATTTTTGTGAAATTACCTTCAGATAGAAAAGATACTAGATTGAAAGATGTTGAAAGAGAAATAATACAATATTGGGAAATCATCCATCCTCTTGTGAAAGAGTATGTAGTCATGCTAATAAAATATGTAAATGACCTAGGAGAGGGAACAGAGGCAGTTGATCATCTCAAAAGATCCTTAGAGTTGGAAATCAATAATTCAGCAGAATTATCAGATGAGAATCGCAAACTAAAAGCTCAAATTTCAGATTTAGTTATTGATAAGAGGGGATTAGATGAAAAAATTCAAGATATGATCAAGGCAAGACCTTCAATCACTGCAGAGGAAGTTAGTGCTTTGAAAATGTTGACTTCATCACAATACGATGTCTCATCAAACGATCTTGAAAACCTGTTGAAACAAGCAGTTCAAGAGGTTAGAGAGAGTGAAGAAATTAAGAAGGCGAGAGAAGAGAGAGACAAGATGCAAAAAGAGCTTGAGGATGCAAAAAAGAACTTCGAAAAAATACAGGCAGAAGTTGGAGAAACGTTTCAGAAAAAACTGCTAACAAGTCAGGCCAGAATTGATGAGTTAGAAGAAGAATTAGAGAAGCTAAGAAACTGATACACGCACGTTATGAAACTTGGTTAAACTTGCCAGAGGGCGTCTAACTGTCGTTTAAGTGGGTCCCCTACACGTGCGATGAGGGGAAGGAATCATGAGGAAGGAGGGTACCTTGGAGGGAAGCGATATTGTGAGCAGCATTAAAGTGAGTATTAACTTGTTGTCCACAATTCTTGCAAGGAGCAACATCATACTGACCTGGTTGTCGGATCAGGGAACCACCACACTTATGATGAATGGTGCTGGTATGATAGGGATTGACTGTTTCTAACTGCACATCATACCCTAACTCCAGAGAAGCTAACCAGACAGCCTTTTTGTAAATGAACAAACTATCAGGTATGGTGTAAATAGCTTTAGCTAAGGCACCTTTAGTGCCGGTGGGATCAGCAGTTAAGCGTTCAATCTTGAGTATTTGTGTCTGTTTTTTTACCATCACAGCTGCGAGAAAGTGGGGGAGAAGACGAGTAATCTCGCGAAGGATACGATGACGACGAGTATACACTCGATTGAGCTCACCTTTGAGTTTACAACTACCTCGAGAATCATACTTCTTGCGTTTACGGAGAAAGCCGCGGTTAAGTTCATCTAGGACTTTCGTACTGAGATGCTCATAGTGTGCAGCTAAGTCTAGTAAATCTGGAGGGAGAGCTACTGAAGTGTTAAATGTAACCATATATTGTCCTAAGCGGTTAATATCTACTCCAAGGATAGGCATTTTCCTTCCAGGAATGTTTCCTAGATAGTGGTGGAGAAGAGTGGAAGAATGGAAACAAGCATGTGTTCCTTCTAGTACCACATCTACCCGAGGTTTGAACCTAGGTGCATGTCCACTGCTCACTTGGAACACTTTGATGCTAGCACCATTATTGAGATACTCTACTACTTTTGGAGGAAAATGAACTTGAGCAGTTAATTTTTGTTTTCCTTTACTTGGAAAACCGAGTTCAGTCCATCCGTGCTTCTGGATTTGTTCAGTCAATTCTTGGCTATTCCCTTGACGGGTGATAACATAGTTTTTTTTCATTAATAGTTTGATTGGTAATCTTCCTTTCTTTTTACGTTTAAATGGTGGGGGAACAACATTAGCTATAGGTAGAACCTTGACTAACTGAGGGACACTCCGCATGTAATGATCAAAGAGTGTGAAAACGACTATCTGCCTAACTGCTGAAAAGAGTTTTCGGGAAGGTTTACCTAGTATTGCTGCTAGTTGTTCAGCTAAGGTTTTGAGACTTTTCCATCGAGAATCTTGAGGACTATTGATCCATGAGGTGAGAAACGGGACAACAGTTGCTTGTTCTTTCTTTAAGAGCTTGAGTTTCTTCAGAAACTCTTGTTGATTCTTCGTCAGTTGTGGGAGGAGGGAAAATTCGTGCTGGTGATAAAACAACGCATCATCCAGAGCTTGCAAGACTTCACCCTGAGTAGACAGTGGAAGAAGGGCGTTCAATTGGAGGAAATCGGAGGAATAAAGAGTTGTATGCTTCTTTCTCCAATAGGAATTTGTTTGGAATCTAGCACTGGTAAGGAGGTTGATAATATACCTTCTTTTCAGTCGCCAAAAGTTTTCTAGACTCCGTTCAGTATACGGGGAACGACCGAAAACCAGCCACTCTATCAGCTGTTGAGGGTTTTTTAGCAGAAAGTTGAGTAAGCCTTTTACTTTCTTCTCCTTGTCCATCTTTCCTTTGATGGCTATGTACAACCAGTGGAAAGCACTTTCAGCTATATTCGGACTTTTTCCCACTTCTTTACAGAGTTGGCGAGTGAAGAATCCTTCTTTGGGATTGGTTCTGTATAGTTCCACGGCTTGTTTGATCACTTGAGGGCTAAGCAGTTGATGTTGCTGTTCTTCTAGAGTTCTTATCCTCTGGTTAATCTCTTCTCGTTGGGATTGATCAGCACAGTTGAGCACTACCTGATAGCTTCTCATGACTCCCTTTGAAGTATGGGGGAGGAGTGTTTGTAGGTTAGTTGCTGTACGCGTGACCACCTTGTCTCACTGTATAATCCTCAAAATGTTATATAAACTCGAGAAAATCTAACTCCCTTTTCTTTGAATACATTTTCTCTCTTTCTTCTCTTCCTATTTGGTAAGATTGATTAAGTTATAACGCTTCAGTCGGTCACGGGAAAAAAGTTGAGTAAATGGAATTTTAAGGTTGTATTAGCTGGCGATGGTGCTGTTGGGAAGACTTCAATTCGAGAGAGATATATGGGTAAAGGATTTTCTTCAGATTATCTCAAAACTATTGGAGCAGACTTTGCTAGCAAAAAAGTAGCTGTTGAGGATAATCAAATATCTTTCCAGATATGGGATTTAGCAGGGCAGGAAAGCTATCAGGCTGTACGAGGAACATTCTATAAGGGAGCAACTGCTGCGCTTATGGTTTTTGATGTTCAAGATTCTACTACTTTGACGAATATCAAAAATTGGGTGGAAGAAGCTATTAAGGGTTCAAATAACAGCATTTTAATCTATTTTATTATTGCAAACAAAGTTGATCTAGTTGATGGGAGAAGAGTTTCAAGAGAAATGGCTTTAGATTTCTGCACTCGTATAGATGCTGAAACAGGAATTAGATTTTATTATTGTGAGACAAGTGCACTTTCTGGACAGAATATACAAGAAACATTCGATTTTCTAGCGCTTAAACTATTAGAGGCAAATAATATTAGAATCCTCAAAAAACCTCCCGCAGTTGAGGGAATTATAGATACTAGAGAGACGAAACAAGAGAAATTGCTTTCCAGTGATGATTTTGTTTCGAAAAAGGAAATAGAGGAATTAGAAAACAGAATCAATAAACTCGAGAAGAAACTAGACACAATGCATGCTATATTGACAAAGATTATTGAAAAAATACAATAAAGGTTATTTAGTAACCTTTGTTCCACAATCAGTACAAAATTCCGCACTATCAATTAATGTTGTTGAGCAGGTTGGGCACAATTCTTCTCTTTCAGGATGATTACTAAATACATTTTCATCATCATCGTTATTCTTGCTAATTGTTCTAGATTGCAATTGATTTTTTATCCACAAGACATCTGGGGGTTCGACATAATCCAACATGAGCTTCTCATAATAAGCAAAAGCACTGACATCACTTAAGGAAACGAATGCAAAATTCAATGTTAGAAGAATTGCCATTAAAACGAATAGGAGGATACTCCAAGTGGAAATTATAGGGTTTAAAGTGGGTGAGAAAAGACCTGAAAATGCTTCAATAACAAAGCTTAAGCTTCCTATTATAAATACAGATGGTAATAGAAATGTAAGACAAATTAATTCAAGACTCCTTTTTAGGCTTAACTTTGGGAATTGACTGGCATCATGCAAATTCTGAAGCACACTTGATTCTCTCAAAGAACTTAGTATCTTCGAGATTCTTAAGGGAGGAGAAACTATGGATATTAGAACTACTAATACAAACGATAGAGCATATATTGCAGTTGTTGGGTTGATACTTGAAGACATGCTTCGGATTACACCATAACATGCAGAAACAATCAGTCCTAAAATTACAAGATGTATACCCTGGAGAGGTATATAAGAGAGAAAACTCTTCTTATTTATCTTAATCCCTATTGCCTGCCTCTTTTCAAGAATTACTGCAGTTTTCTGATTTAAAGTATAAGTTGTAAAAGAAGAAAAGACTAGAGAGACTAGAAAGATAGAAGGAACGGTCCATAAAGATGGTACTAAATTAAAAACCATTATTCCTATTAAACCGACTTGAATTAGAAGAAGAATAGTTGATACTAAACTTAATGATCCTATTATAAGCATATCAATGATAGTTAACTTCTTGATTATGCTAAAATCTACTCTCATTGGTTTAAAATTATCGCTGTAATTAATTTGTCCTTTCATTTGCAGAGGTATAATCGAATCAGTTAGCTTCCAAGCATATTGAGAATCTCCTGTAAAATCCTCTTTTTCTGCAACACTTGTTTCAACAGGTTCATCTCTATATACCGGTTTATGTGAAGGGCTTTGAAATGAGTGATAAGCAGGAGTTGCAGGGCTCTCAGGATTTTCTGAGACCTGGGTCTGAAGCTCAGTACCACAAACGGGACAAAATATCACTTTAGGAGGTAATAACGAATAACAAATAGGACACTTCTTCATAGAAATGTTACTCACCCAATTTATCTTGACTTTATTATTTATAGTATTCAGCAATACCCACATATTATGAGTAGGATAATCCAAGATTAGAGAAATTGTAAAATCCCCATTTCGAGCACTTTAAATAATTCTTTGTGGGAATCTAATTTGGTCACAATAAATGAACGATTCTCCTCAAGATGAACCTCAAACATTCGCAAGCTTTCTAAATTTAGTTAAAAAACTTGAGAAAGTTGTCCAAGACACTCCAGAACTATCCATAGGAGAGAAAACAAAAGAGGAGGAGGTTAAAGGAATTAGTGAAGATAAATCAGCTTCTGAAGAACTTGCGTCAGCACAAATAGTAAAAGAGAGTGAATTAGAAGAAGTTGAAAAACACACTGATAAAATAAAGAATGAAGAAGGACAAATAAAGACTAAAGAAAAGGGTAAGCTGAAAGAAGGTACTATTGAATATTTACTAAAGATAGAGGAACAACTAATTCAGCATTATTCAGGTACGGAAGTACAGTTAGAAGATTTTTACTTCAAGATTGAAGATATAAGTGATGAACAGATAGTTAGAAAAATAAAATCTAAATTTCATTCCTTAGAAAACATTTCCTTACGAAAAAAACTCAATGTAGGATTTCCTTTCGCTTTGTTCAAAATTGATGGAAAATATAAAATCACAGTTTCTATAAGCACAGGAGAGATGGCAATACCAACATATGTGGAAGGCTCAAGAAAACATCTCAAACTACAATCAATTGGAACTAAAGAAATACCAACTTTAGACTCAAATGAAATTAACATCTGGAATCAAGCAATGAGTAAATTACAGTTAAAAATTACACAAATACTTAATATTAAGGCAAAAGATGACCTTAGAAAAATAAATCCTGAAAACATACATTTAGTTGAGGTAGATATTATTACAATTCAAGAATTCATCAAAGCATACGAGAAAAAAATAAAGGATGTTAAAAGCTTCAGTGTTGAAATTTACCAGTTTTTAGAAGAATTAAAGCAAACGATTTCAGAGGGAGAGGGGTTATGGAAGGATTTTGAAGAATTTCTTGAAGCTTCAAAAGATCTCAAAGAGCAAATAGAAGGTTTACAGAAAAGGCACAAAGAATTAAGCAAAGAAACACAGATAGAGTATCTAAAACTTAGAAAAGAACAACGGCAGATTAACGGAAAAACTAAGAGGTATAAGATAGAAGAGAAGAGAGGGAAAAAAATAACAAGAGAAAAGAAAAAAGAATTGGTTACAAGTTTAAGAGAATTTCAAAGCAAGAAGAGGCATCTGCAAGGAGATATTGATAAAACAAAGGAAATTCAAGACGCAGTCGATCTATGGAACGAAATTTTGTTGACAGAAGACCAGCAAATTGCTACACAAAAAATAAGAGAAAATTATGACTTAGCACTGTTTTCATCTATTAATGGATGGTTGGAAGAAGAATCAAGGGAAGATATTTTTGGTAAAATAAAAGAATATGAAACATCAATTGATCAGATTACTATTCATGTAATATACATTCCAGCAATCATCTGTGAATTTCGAGCTATTCAAAACGAGAAAAAGATTGAAGGAAAAATAGCTTACTTTAATTTAACAAAGGAAATTACCTTCTTCAAGCCGGCCTTAGTATAACAAAAGATTTAGTTCGTATTTTTTATGTCATTAAACACATTTATTAGTGCTTCTTTTTCTATTTATTCAGATGACGAAAAACATTGTGGTCTGTAAAAACCTAACAAAAACATTTCAAGTAGGTAATAGCACAGTTCGTGCAGTTAATGGATTGTCTGTAGATTTTAGGGAAGGTGAATTCTCTTCAATTGTAGGACCAAGCGGGAGCGGGAAGACTACTTTGTTAAATCTAATTGGAACGCTAGAGATTCCAACTACTGGAAGCATTACGATCAATGGAACTAATCTAAACAAATTAACTAAGGCAGGTTCATCTAGATCTGTGTTTAAGAAAGGAGTCAAAGGAACGATTAGATCTTTACAGAAGAGACAGACAACTTCAGAGTTAACTAACTTCAGGAGAAAAAATTTGGGATTTGTTTTTCAGTTCTTTAATCTAGTTGAAGGATTAACAAGCTTTGAGAATATAGAGTTACCTCTGGTATTTGATTCCATACCATACGAAACCAGAAAAAAGAAAGTAGATGGAATTATTGAGGAATTTAAGCTGGATTACCTTAGAGATAAATTCCCAGAAGAATTAAGTTCAGGAGAAAGACAAAGAGTAGCAATTATGAGAGCTCTGATTAATGATCCATTCCTACTCCTTGCGGATGAGCCAACCGGAAACTTGGATACAAAAACAGGACAAACTATACTGGATTTATTTCAAGAGTTGAACAAAGAAAAGGGTACTGCAATTATTTTAGTAACTCATGATCTCGCAGCAGCAAAAAGAGCAAGAAGAATCTTGCACATGCATGACGGAAAAATCTCGTTTGACCAAATCAACGAAGAACCCGTTATAGATTAATACTCGTTTTAAGCAGATTAGAACGCTTTCTCACGGTTTGGCAGAGATAGACTGTAAATTAAGAGATATATATACTTTCCTCAGCGCCTCTTCAGAAGTTTTATAAAGGCATGTTAGTCATTTTTCATAACACTGAGTGAAAATTACTCCAATAAAGTGTTAAAAATATTCTTCGCGGAGTATTTATTATGTCGCTAAGAGGTTATATAATTAGAAGAGTCATTTACATAGTCCCTATTATGCTAGGCGTAACTTTGATGAACTTTACACTAATTAACATAAGTCCAGGAGACCCGGTTATTATACGGATTGGGCTTATACACTGTGAAACAGAAGACTGTTACAACGCTGCGTATAACAGAGAAGCAATAAATATGGGATTATTAGATAGCGATCTATATACAGTACCTTGGTTTAAACGATATATCGACTTTGTGAGTGATCTGCTGAGGTTAGATTTTGGTACCAGTTGGTACTACACCAAAGCGGGGACAGGTAGACCAATAGCGCAAATTATTTCAGAACATGCAAAATATACTATTATTTTGAATATAGTAGCGTTCATGTTTTCATTATTGTTGGCTACAGCAATAGGAGTGGTTTCAGCCACAAGACAAAATTCGTTCTGGGATAGATCATTAACTGTAGCAATGCTATTAGGTTATGCTATGCCCCTATTTTGGTTAGCAAAACTAATCATGTTAGTATCATATTATCTATTCGACTTTACCGGAGTAGCAGAAGGGGATGCGTTCCGAGAACCGATCTTACTAAACGGGCAGTTTTACAAATATCTGTCGCTGCCTGTACTAGCACTAACAATAGGGGGACTAGTATTTATGGCAAGATTGGTACGATCTCAACTGCTGGAAATCCTAAGACAGGATTATATTACGACAGCGAAAGCGAAAGGTCTAGACAGCAGATCAGTAATTTACAAACACGCTTTTAGAAATGGATTATTACCAATAGTTACTATCATTGGAAGCTCATTGCCAGGATTACTCGGAGGATCAGTTATGATTGAACGAGTTTTCGGTTGGCCAGGGCTAGGAACAATATTCCTTAACGGAGCCTTGTTCAGGGATTATCCTTTGATGATGGCTACGAACACGATCTTTCCGTTCCTTTTCCTAATAGCTAGGTTACTGACGGACATTACGTATGTATTCATTGACCCGAGGATCAAATATTAAGGTGAACAAATGACAACTATTGAAAATATTGAAACTGACGAATTCATTTTAGACGAAAAAACCTTAAGAGAAATCGAAACCATGAAAGGTGCCGGTCAATGGTCCATTGTTTGGAGACGTATCAAGAAAGACAAAATGGGGATGTTAGGTCTCTATATTGTTATCTTTCTAATACTCATGGCTTTTGTTTCATGGATACTTCTACAATTCGACGCATGGTTAACCAAGCCAGAAGTAGGTCTTCTTTGGGGAAACCCAGATAACCCTGCAAGTCTAAACAATCTGTATATTGAATTATGGATACCTGGAGTAAGCAAAGCAAATCCTATTGTTTTATTCAACCATCCTACCTATCAGTTCGCTGATCAAGTAAAACTTCCACCATCATTTATGCACCCATTTGGCACTGATGGCAATGGTCAAGACATGTTATCCAGAGTTTTCTTTGGAGCAACAAATTCATTAGCTCTTGGTTTTATAGGTCAGATGACGACGGTTATTATTGGAACCTTTTTAGGTTCTATAGCAGGATTTTATGGAGGAGTGATTGATGATATTTTACAAAGAGTAATCGAACTACTGTACTCTATGCCCCAATTTATTTTGATGATCTTCATCATCGTTTTATTCGAAGACATTAAAGTGCCGGGTGGAAAGTACGCGGTAGTAGTTATCTTCTTCGCCTTGATCGGTTGGGGAGGAACAGCACTGATTATTCGGTCAAACTTCTTCTCACTAAAAGAACAGGATTTCGTGGAGGCAGAACGGGCGCTCGGAGCGTCGGATATGAGGATTATCTTCAAACATATTCTGCCGAATTCACTGGCACCGTTGATTATTATCGTAACGCTAGGTATAGCAGGTACAATCTTTCTATTCGCAGCCTTAGCCTTCTTCGGCTTTGGTGACGCAACCATTGTTTCCTGGGGTGACGATCTTAACAAATGGCAAGATCAATTGCTAGAGTACCCGTGGATGCCCATGTTCCCGGCTTTGTTCATTTTCTTTACGGTATTAGGATTCAATCTATTTGGTGACGCTTTAAGAGATGCTTTAGATCCAAGACTGAAGGATTAGAAAACCTTCTTTCAAACCCTTTTTTTTTCATTTTGTTTATTTTGTGAGGATAATTTTCTCTCCTTTTTTAATCAATTTACAGATTATAGTTTGATAAGCTGTTCTCGCTTATCATATTATTCGGTAAACTATATTTCCACAACCGGATGTAGACCAATCACTGGGAGGGAGAAGTTTTTTTCTGGAAAATTTTTGTGTATTTAAAGTAATTTGCATATAATATATTGGGAAAATGACAACTATCACAAACAAAATACATTTGGAACCTTTAGCCATTGAACGAAGTGTTACTGATACTCCTCTCTTTTTAATCAACGGTAAACTCAGAAGGTTGGATTGGCGCAAGAACCAACACCATTTCTTCAGATTTCTTGAAGAGCTGCCTAAGATACTTAGAAGAGATGTTCCTGAGAATGTATACAATGAAGTAATTTTGCATTATCAGAACCTCAACAATCTTTTACTCGAGAGTCATCTCCATGATGAGAGCTTCAATAATGGCAATATGCTAACTTACTTTTTAGCGATATTGGAGCATCACACAACTCTTCATGGTAGAGAGATTCAGTTCAAGAATCTCCGACGCATCTTTAGATTATGGGGTATTGACGATAATTTTACTTTCTATTTGCGAAGGATATCCCAAGCTCGAGAAAGATTGGAAACCGCTGAATTACTCAAATTTGACCCACTCAACACCCTTGATGAACTACAGAAGAAGATTAACCATCTCATTGATTATTTAACTCAGAAACTTCCTGTCAAGAATGATGATCTTGAGAGAATTAGAGAAAGGGTTACAAGACTCATTGATAAGCGAATCATTCCCTATGCTAGCATTCAAGACGCCGGACTTACAATGATAGTTGCATCTTTCCCAGATTATCTAGAAATTCCCGCTCTCAAGCTTTATTTCTTACTCAATCTTAGAGAAGAACTTAAGATTGATTTGAATGCTTTGCGTAAGAGAGTGCAGAGATATAGAGAAAGATTAAAAGAAAAGAATCTTTAGAGACTATAGTTTCTAAGTAAAGTTTATAGATGTTGTTACACTTAATTCCTCAAATCTGTGGTCTGTGGAACAACTATGAGAAGTAAGTTTGTTTGTTGTCTATGTTTAGTTCTTGTTCTTCTTAATTCGAGTATAATTTACGCTTTAGATACGCCACTAGAAAATCCCTTTTTCACTTTAATTTTAGTTGCCAATCCTAACAATCAATATGCAGAATACGCACTTCATGTTGCTGAATATCTAGCTGACATCAACATAGGAGTAGAAATTCAATATCATGCTGAAATACCTTCCCTAATAAGCTTTTATTGGGATTTACTCTTTGGAGAGTATTCTAAGGAATCCCCAGATATGCGACCATTGTATTCCGAAGATGGCTCACTTAATATTTTTGGATTGAATAAGGAAATACCATATTGTAATGAAAGTGAACAACTACAAAATCAAGCCGTTCTTGCGTATGATCTTGACGCAAAAAATATGTATTTCAATGAATGGATTGGACTCTTTACAGATAAAGTCCTCCCCCTTTTACCATTTTTTAATCCCAGAGAATATGATGCGTTGTGGTCTAATACTGAAGGTTATGATATGAGATGGGGTTTATCAGATTCCTTACCTTATATGAATTATAATGGGTTGCATGAGGGACAAGTGTCTTTTGATAAATTTAATATTGCAGATTCTATGTGGCAAGAGCTAAATCCTTTATTTAGTAAAGATGATGCAAGTAATCTAATTATTGACCTTATATCTGAGAGAATACTCACTTTATCTCCTGAAAATGCACCACTTAAGACAGGAATAGTTAATGATTGGGATCAAATAAGTGACACTCATTTTAAATTCTATTTAAGTGATGATATATTCTGGAATCCTTCTTATAACGTAACTACAAACGTTGATGATTCGATTCCTTTGGAAAATTCCCCCCTTATGTCTGGGTTAAAGGGAGGACAAAGTAACGGTTTTAACCAACAAGTAACGGCTAAAGATGTAATATTTACACTTCTAACAAATGGTAATAGCTTAATTTGTGAAAACTCAATTACATATGAATGGCTTTCAGATTGTTATGTTGATGAAGGAGATTCGCTTTCTTTTCATATAATAACAGATGGGAATCCTCTGACCTTTGAGAAAGAACCTTATGTTTATTTATTTAATTACCTGTCAACACCAATTCTACCAGAGTTCTTCTTAAATTCTACATCAAGCACTGTAAGTTACACAGATGGTGGCATCAAATGTTGGGGCCTTTATCCCGAAATTATAAATACTCCACAGTGGAAGACTTATACCAAATCTGCATTCAACTGCGGAAAATATATGCTTTATTATTCTATTGAAAACGCTATTTCAGTTTTACAAAAGAATCCGAACTGGTTTGGTGTGGGAGCAATAGATGGAGATACAGGAAAGCAACCTTTTGTTGAGAGAATTGATGTCAAATGCATACCTGATTTAGCTGAAGCTCTTATTGTGTTTAAACAGGGAAAGCTGGACTTGATGGACGTGACACAGTTTCCAGCTGAAAGAAAATTGATGCAAGCAGATGCAAGATACCAGGTGCAGACTCAGCTTAGTGATACAGTTTCCTTTCTAGCATTTAATCTAAAACGACCGATTATTGGAGGTCCAGCTAATTATATCTTCTTGGATGAACCTGGAAAGGAGGAATATACAAAAGCACTAGCAGTAAGAAAAGCAATTTGCCTTTCAATTGACAGAGAAGAAATTAGTCAGATAGAACATGATGGTGAATATTCTATTATCCATGAACCATTTTATTGGTATTCTGGGTTAGGTGGTTGGGATTCTACAAAATACTACAAAAATGTTGATGCTGCATTGGAATGGATGGCATCAGCAGGATATTTGCTAGATACTGCTAAAACTGGTTCCACATATAATTTGCTTGCTTTACTAACACTATTAGTATCATCAACATTCGTTCTGAAGTTTATACGAAGAAGGAAACAGCGAAGCTAAACACGAAAAGTTTAAATTTAGCGCATTGCCGTGAGATTACCATTATAATGGGTGTAAAGAGAGATTATAAGGTTGCAACAACAACTTTTATAATTGTATCCACTCAGAACAAGACAAAGCGTTAAAAAGGATTTGCAAATTTAACTATAAAGAATAGTGAAAGTGTGATCGTATGAGTCGTCCACAAGAAGATGTGCTATTAG